>NZ_JAGTPT010000005.1:0-156888 GCF_018195675.1 Brevibacillus sp. NL20B1 | reverse complement strand
TATTGAAAAATCAACCATTATTAGGTGGGGGTTAGAAAAACAGGATATTGGTAACAAAGTTTTGAGCAAAAAGTGAAGTATATGTGAACACTTTGTCACGAAAAAGCGGCGAATTCTTGAACGGTGTGCAAACGAAGGTACAAAACAAATGCGCTTTTGATACGATATGAAGGCAAAAAGCAAGTTTATTAAAACTGAATGTGAACGGTCGTTTCCTTTCTGTTGGAACGTTAGGAGGGGTAGGAAGAAATGGCAGCTAGAAAGTGGCTCGGACGGGTCCAGTTTTGGATCATGGCGGTATTGGCCTGCGTCCTGTTGAGCGGATGCGGGAGCGAATACCTGGTCCTCAATCCGAAGGGGCCCGTTGCTGAAACGCAGTACAATCTGATTATTACTTCCATTATTCTCGTCTCGATCGTGATCCTGCCGGTGTTTGCGATCACCTTCTACATCGTATGGCGCTATCGGGACAAACCGGGGAACAAGGCTCCGTACCAACCGGAATGGGCGCACAACACCACGCTGGAGCTGATCTGGTGGGGGATTCCTGTCGTCATTATTGCCATTCTTGGTTATTTTACGGTGCGCGATACCTATGCGCTGGTTGAGCCTCCCAAAAAAGACGTAAAGCCGATCACGGTACAGGTTACGTCGCTCGACTGGAAATGGTTGTTTACTTATCCTGAACAAAACATCGCTACTGTTAACTACGTGCATATTCCGACGGACGTTCCCGTTCAATTTGAGCTGACCGCCGAGGCGCCGATGAACTCGTTCTGGGTACCGCAGTTGGCTGGCCAGATCTATACGATGCCGGGCATGGCGATGGGCTTGTGGATGCAGGCGGATGAGCCGGGTGAGTACTACGGCACCGGGGCCAACTTCACGGGGAAAGGCTTTGCCCACATGCAGTTCAAGGTAATTGCCGAACCGCAGGAGAAGTTTGACCAGTGGGTGCAGCAGGTGAAAAACACTGCGCCGGGCATGACCAAACAGGATTACGAAAACCTGGTGAAACCGGGTCTGTCCGACCGCTTGACGTATTCGGCTTTCCCGAAAGGGCTGTTCGAGGAAATCGTGATGAAATACGGCCACGTACACGGCAATCATCCAAACGGCATGAACCACTACAAGAACAATCTGAAAAACAACGACAATCAACATGAAGGACATCAAGGCGGTGGAGAACACAGCAGCCACGGCGCGAATGACGCCCAGGCTTCACACCAGCATGAAATGTCCGTATCGAACCAGTAACACATAAACGGAAAGGGAGGAGGATCACCGTATGTGGGAGGACATCAAGTCTTTTGCATCCACGTTTTTTGTCACCGGTGACCCGTTGATTTACGGGGCGGATGTGGCTATTGTGCTGACCACCCTGGCCATCGTGTTTGTCCTGACCAAGTACAAAAAATGGGGCTGGCTGTGGCGCGAATGGTTGACAACCGTCGATCACAAGAAGATCGGGATCATGTACCTGATCTGCTCGCTCTTGATGCTGTTCCGCGGCGGCGTGGATGCGCTTCTGATGCGGATGCAGCTCACCATGCCCAATGTGGAGTTTCTGCACTCCGAGCACTACAACGCGATCTTTACGACGCACGGCACGATCATGATTCTGTTCATGGCGATGCCGATGATGTTCGCGCTGTTCAACATCGTCGTGCCGCTGCAGATCGGCGCGCGCGACGTCGCGTATCCGTTTTTGAACGCACTCAGCTTCTGGCTGTTCTTCTTTGGTGCAATGCTGTTCAACCTCTCCTTTGTGATCGGGGGTTCTGCAGAGTCCGGCTGGCTCGCGTATCCGCCGCTGTCGGAGAAAATGTTCAGCCCGGGTGTCGGACAGGACTTCTACATCTGGGGGATTCAGATTTCCGGTATCGGTAGTTTGGCCACCGGGATCAACTTCCTGGTGACCATCCTGAAAATGCGTGCACCGGGCATGTCGCTGATGAAGATGCCGCTGTTCTCCTGGTCGGTTCTGTCGAGCTGTATCACGATTATCTACGCGTTCCCGATCCTGACGGTGACGCTGGCACTGCTCTTCATCGACCGCTTCCTCGGCGCTCACTTCTTCACGATGGACGGCGGCGGGAACCCGATGATGTACGTCAACCTGATCTGGATGTGGGGCCACCCGGAAGTATACATCGTGGTGCTGCCGGCCTTTGGTATCTTCTCTGAGATCGTGGCAACGTTCGCCAAGAAACAGGTTTTCGGTTACAAGTCGATGGTCTTCGCAATGGTGATCATCAGCGTGCTGTCCTTCTTCACCTGGGTGCACCACTTCTTCACCATGGGTGCGGGGGCAAACGTCAACGCGTTCTTTGCGATCACGACGATGGCAATCGCCATTCCGACCGGGGTGAAGGTGTTCAACTGGCTGTTCACGATGTACCGCGGACGGATTCAGTTGAAACAGCCGATGCTGTGGACGATCGCATTTATCCCGTGCTTCCTGGTCGGGGGTGCGACCGGTGTGATGCTGGCTGTCGCTCCGGCGGACTACCAATACCACAACAGTTACTTCCTGATCGCGCACTTCCACCAAGTGCTGATCGGCGGGGTCGTGTTCGGATACCTCGCAGGGATTTACTACTGGTGGCCGAAAATGTTTGGCTTCAAGCTGGATGAACGCTTGGGCAAATGGGGCTTCTGGCTCTGGAACATCGGTTTCTACGTCTGCTTCATGCCGCAGTACGCACTTGGCTTCATGGGCATGACCCGACGCCTTTACACGTACGGATGGGACCTCGGCTGGGCACCGCTCAACATGGTTTCTACCGTCGGCGCGTTCTTGATGGGATTCGGCTTCATCTTCCAGGTATGGCAGATCGCCTACAGCATTAAACACGGCGAGCGCGACACCACGGGCGACCCGTGGAACGCACGCACGCTGGAATGGTCGATTCCGTCTCCGGCGCCGCTGTACAACTTCGCTGTCATTCCGCAGGTCAAAGAGCGGGATGACTGGTGGGCGACCAAGCAGGCGAGAGCAAACGGCACGGCAAACGAAACGCCGGCCAAGCTGGAGCCGATTCACATGCCGAAAAACTCGGGCATTCCGTTTATCATGTCGTTCTTCTGGTTCATTGCCGGATTTGGTTTCGTATGGGGCTGGACCTGGTGGATCGTGATTGGTCTGGCAGGTGTCGGCATCTCGATGCTGGTGCGTTCGTTCCAGTATGACACGGACTACTACATCCCTGTGGACGAAGTGAGACGCACCGAGGCTTCTCTGGGGAGGGCTGTATAATGCAACAAGCGATGGCACATCATGACCACGACCACGGACACGAGGACCACGAATCTCTCAAGGTCGTCGGGTTCTGGATCTTCCTGGTTACGGACTGCGTTCTGTTTGGCACGTTGTTTGCCACCTATGCCGTATTGATGCACAGCTACGCGGGTGGGCCGACCGGTAAAGAGCTGTTCCAACTCCCGGGCGTGATTGCTTCTACGTTTATCCTGCTGACCAGCAGCTTCACCAGCGGGGTGGCGATGCTGGCCATGCACAAGGGAAAAGTGAAACAGGTGATTGGCTGGCTGGCGATCACTGCCATCCTGGGTCTGTCGTTCGTCGTGCTGGAAGTGACCGAGTTTGCACATCTGGTCTCGGAAGGCGCCGCCATTTCCACCAGTGCATTCTGGTCCGCGTTCTACGTGCTGGTGGGTACGCACGGTCTGCACGTGACGCTCGGTCTGTTCTGGATGGCTGCGCTGATGATTCAGTTGGGCAAACACGGCATCACGGCGGTCACCAAGCGCAAAGTCACCAATCTGGGCCTGTACTGGCACTTCCTTGACGTCGTCTGGATCTTCCTCTTTACGGTCGTCTATCTCATGGGGGTGATGTAAGATGATGCAACACGACAGTCATGGTCACGGAGAGGGGCACGGCTCCCTCAAGTCGTACGTCATCGGGTTTGTTCTGTCGATCGTGCTGACCATCATCCCGCTGGTGCTGGTCATGAACAAGGTGCTGACCGGTACTGCACTGGTTGTTGCAATCATGGCGATGGCCGTTCTGCAGCTGTTCGTTCAGTTGTTCTTCTTCATGCACATCCGCGAAGGGGAGAAACCCCGCTACAATGTGCAGGCACTGATCCTGGGCGGAGTGATCGTGCTGACGATCGTCGCCGGCTCCATTTGGGTCATGAGCTTCAACACCATGGTGCAGTAAGGTCGAAAGACAAGGCGAAACGAGGCGAAACCTCTTGGGCTATCAAGCTCAAGAGGTTTTTTTGTTGAGACTGGCCCCGATGTGCCCGGTGGATTTTCTTTTTTCCATACTTGGTATATGATTAAGTTGGGTATCATAAAAACTGGAAGGGGGCATGTCAGAATGTACGAGATTGCGATTATTGGGGCAGGACCGGCAGGAGCCAGCGCGGCGCTGTTTACGGCGAAGGCTGGCAAAAAAACGCTGCTGATCGACAGTGACAAGAGCATCACCAAACGAGCCTGGGTGGAAAATCACTACGGCGTAATGGAGATCACCGGGCCTGACCTGGTGGATATCGGGAAAAAGCAGGCGGAGAAATTTGGCGCGGAATTGGTGTCCGGCCAGGTGACCAACATCGTCAAAACGGAACAGGGCTTTACGCTGGAGACAGACAGCGCAGGGACGTTTGAAGCGAAACACGTGATTCTCGCTACCGGCATCCTGGTCGATCTGGCGGAAAAGATCGGCGTGGCGACCAAGCCCGGCACCGAGCCGCGGATCAAAACGGTGATTGACGTCGACCGGGACGGCAAGACCAGTGTGGAGGGCATTTGGGCGGCCGGAACGTGCGCCGGCGTCAGTGTGCATACGATCATCACCGCCGGTGACGGGGCCAGGGTGGCGATCAACGTCATCAGCGAGCTGAACGGCGAGCGCTACGTCGACCACGACGTGCTAAAAAGCTGATACTTGTTGAAATTTCCATATCCTTCTCTCCGTATAGACCAGGAGGGAAGGTTTATTTTTTCCGGGCCACATTGGCAATAATCAAGTTCATAGAGAAGTTGAAAGAGGAGGAGATCGGCGTGATTGCCAAGAAGTCGAATGTGAAATTTGTGGTTGCCGGGCTCCTGCTCGGTCTGTTGATGGCGTCCATGGACAACACGATCGTCGCCACCGCGATGGGTACGATCGTCGGCCAGTTGGGCGGTCTGGACAAGTTTGTCTGGGTCACGTCGGCGTACATGGTGGCGACGATGGCGGGGATGCCCATCTTCGGCAAACTGTCCGACATGTACGGCCGCAAACGGTTTTACGTGTTTGGGTTGATCGTGTTTTTGCTCGGATCGATCCTCTGCGGGACGGCAGGCAGCATTGTTCAGCTCAGCATCTACCGGGCCATCCAGGGGATTGGCGGCGGAGCGCTGATGCCGATTGCCTTTACGATCATTTTTGACGTGTTCCCACCGGAGAAGCGAGGGAAAATGACTGGCCTGTTCGGAGCGGTGTTCGGCACGTCCAGTGTTGTCGGTCCCCTGCTCGGCGCCTACATCACCGATTACTTTGGCTGGCACTGGGTCTTTTACATCAACGTGCCGATCGGTCTTCTGTCGCTCTGGTTTATCTCCGCGTACTACAAGGAGTCGCTGGAACACAGCAAGCAGAGCATTGACTGGTGGGGTGCGATCACGCTGGTGGGAGCGGTGGTCAGCCTGATGTTTGCACTGGAGCTGGGCGGCAATCAATACGCCTGGGACTCTGCGGTGATTCTCGGTCTGTTTGCCGCGTTTGCCGTGCTGTTTGCCGTGTTTTTGTACGTGGAGAGACGGGCGGCCGAGCCGATCATTTCGTTTTCCATGTTCAGACAGCGGCTGTTTGCCGCAAGCAATATGGTGTCTCTTCTGTACGGCGCGTCCTTCATCATCACGACCGTCTACATTCCGATCTTTATCCAGGGAGTGTTTGGCGGCTCGGCGTCCAACTCGGGGCTGCTGCTCACTCCGATGATGCTCGGATCGGTACTCGGCAGCCAAACGGGCGGGATGCTGACGACGAAGACCAGCTACCGCAACATCATGCTGCTGTCCGCCGCCTTTTTCCTGTCCGGCTTGTTTTTGTTGGGGACGCTGACACCGGAGGTCTCGCGCAGTCTGGTGACCGTCTACATGGTCCTTACCGGGTTTGGCGTCGGTTTTTCCTTCTCCGTCCTGGGCATGGCTGCGATCCACAACTTTGACATGCGTCAACGCGGTTCGGCCAGCTCGACCAACTCGTTTTTCCGCTCGCTGGGCATGACGCTGGGCGTGAGCGTGTTTGGAATCGTACAGCGCAACCTGTTCCAGAGCGGCTTGGAAGAGGTATTTGCCGGTGGAAGCGGCATTCCGGCAGGGGGGCTGGTTGACCCGCGGGCGGTGCTGACTCCGGAAACCCGGGCGTCCATTCCGGCACCTGTCCTGGAGCAGATTACCGCAGTCCTCTCCTCGTCGATTGCGCAGACGTTCATGTGGGCGCTGATTCCGGCCTGTCTGGCGGTCGTAGGGATCCTGCTGATGGGCAAAGAGCGGATAAGCATACCCGCTGCACAGGTACGGCCCAAAACAGCGGAGCGGGGAAGAAGATAAACTAAAAGGCGAACACAGCCCTCGTGCACCGGAATGATCTCCGGCTGCATGCAGGGCTGCTTTTTTGTGCGTGGAGCATTATCAGATCAGGCCTGATTGGTTCGGGCGGGTTCAATAAATTCCAGCAATATAATATTATAGTAAATATTGGTAGAAGGTAAATGCAAGCGTGACGTGTTTTCGCTGCTGTTCAAAGAACGAAGGGGGACAAACCATTTTGCAAGGAAAAACGTACCTATATCTGATTCCCGCAGTCATGGCCGCGATCCTGGTCGCCTGTTATCCCTTTGATTTATTTGACAGAATCTTCGTACTCCCACCCGAAAGACAGACGGTCCGTGAAGAAGAAGTGCTGCAAACCGTTGCCAGGATAAAAGACAACGTAACAATCGGCTCAACCAAACAAGAAGTCGCCGCACTGTTCGGTGACAGGTACGTTCTCGTGGATGACTAGGGGGATCTCGAAAACGGCTGTGATGAATTCTGGCTGTACCGCTTTTTCACCGAGGAGGATTACCAGTCCTCTGTGCCCGACCATGTCATTGATCAAGAGGGGATTCGCAGCGGAAAAGTAGGAGCCGCCTTCTTCATCGGCTGGAAAGATGAACGAGTCTACCTGTACACCATCGCTTACCTTCAAGGCCCCAATCGCAATCTGCATGTTTACTCCAATGTGAATGGAACCAGAGCAGAAGAAATTTTGAATCCAGATGGCTCGATGGCGCCCGTCGATTAAAAGTCAGCCCATTGCCCGCTCGCTTTTTCCTTCCTATCCACGGCCACTTTTGTTATGATGGAGACAAGTGCCGGTCATGTGCGGCACCGACAACTGCATACGGCAAACAGGTCTTCACCTGCGCGGACGCTTCCGGGCGGGTGAAGTTAAAAGGGAAGTTTGGTGAAAATCCAACGCGGTCCCGCCACTGTAAGAGGGGAGTTTTCCTTCGCGGCGACAGCCATCCACTGCTCCAGCGGGAGTGGGAAGGAGAAGGAAAGCGGCGATCCTCAAGCCAGGAGACCTGCCTGTTTTGCGTGAGCACTGATTTCCTTCGGGTCAAAGGAAAAGGTGAGGATTGTCGTGGACGTCGTGTCGACGCTTTGCTTCCTTTGGTTTTCGAGGAAAGCAAAGCGTTTTTTAATTGTATCTGAAAAGACACCGTGAACGGTAGATGAGCTGGCACAAGGGGCGGACCGTTTGGCATCGCGTCCCTGGTTGGCCGGCCAGAGGGGGAGGAAATGGTCGATGAACAAATCCGACAACAAGCGAGGACTGGTCCTGGTGTACACCGGGGACGGAAAAGGGAAGACAACGGCGGCGCTGGGGCTGGCCGTACGGGCGACCGGCCGCGGCAAGCGTGTGTTGGTGGTACAGTTTATCAAGTCGCCGGAACGCACCTACGGGGAAAAAATCGTCTTTGACCGGTTGGGCATCGAGATGGTGCAAAAAGGCATCGGCTTTACCTGGACGAAAACGCCCGAGGAGCACCGCGCCGCTCTGCGGGAAGCGTGGCGATACGCCAAGGAGCAGGTATTGGGCGGCGAATACGACATGGTGATTCTCGACGAATTGAACAACGCGCTGGCGATTGATCGTTTTCCCGTAGCGGACGTGCTGCCGCTGGACGATGTAGTGGACACGATCAAAAACAGGCCGAGCCACGTGCATCTGGTGATTACGGGACGGGACGCGCGGCCGGAAATCATCGCGATTGCCGATCTGGTAACGGAGATGAAAGCGGTCAAGCACTACTATGACGAAGGCATCCCCGCCGTGCTGGGGGTGGAGTATTGATGACCGCCGTGTTGGAGGTGTTCGGTCACGGCGGCGATCTGGTTACGGCGGCGGAGCGCTTCGGTGTGGAAGTCGGGCAATTTGTCGATTTCAGCGCCAACATCAACCCGCTGGGCCCGCCTGCCCGCGTGCTGGAAGGACTGCGGGAGGTGCTGCCTCGGGTGGTTCACTATCCCGATCCGGGGCACCGGTCGTTTCGCAGCGCATTGGCGGCAAAGCTGAACCTGCCGGCATCGTGGCTTCTGCCGACCAACGGGGCGGCCGAGGCGATGGCCCTGGCGATCCTCGCACTGAAGCCGCAGACGGTCGGCATCGTCACGCCTTGTTTTTCCGAATATGCCCAACTTTCCAGGCAGTTCGGCGCCCGCGTGCTGACCTGCCCGGGGCGGGAAGATCGCGGCTTCAAGCCGGACGAGGCGGAGCTGGACCGGCTGTTTGAACAGGCAGACCTTGTCTTTGTCGGTTCTCCCAACAACCCGACCGGCCTCTTGTATGAACCGGAAGAACTGCTGCGGATGGCCGGCTGGACCGACAGGACAGACACGCATCTGGTGATCGACGAGGCGTTTCTCGACTTTGTCGCGGAGGAGCGTCAGTTTACGCTGGCAGACCAGCTTTCCCGGTTTCCGCGCGTGCTGGTGATGCGCTCGCTGACGAAGATGTTCGCCATTCCCGGGCTGCGCCTCGGCTACGCCGTCGCCGTGCCCGCGCTGATTGAGCGGCTGCGGGAAAAGCAGGTCAGCTGGAGCGTCAACAGTCTGGCGCTTGCGGCCGGGGAGCTTTGCCTGGAGGAAGCGGACTACGAAGCGAAAACCAGACGGCTGATTGCCAAAGAGCGTTCCTATCTGTCCGGTGCCATCGCGCAGGAACTGGGCTGGCGCGTCTGGCCGGGCGAAGCCAACTTTCTGCTCGTGCGCTGTCCGGCTCAGATAACGGCGGCGGAACTGCAGGAGCTGCTGGGCAGACGGGGCATCTTGATTCGCAGTTGTGCCATGTACCCCGGCTTGACGCCCGGTGATTTTCGCATCGCAGTCCGCACCCGGCCGGAAAACGACCGCCTGTTGACGGCCTTGCGGGACGTCTGGCGTGAAAGGAGGGAGCGGCGCTGAGCCTGATCGTCGTTACCGGAGGCGTCCGCTCGGGGAAGAGCCGCTTCGCCGAAAAACTGGCTGCACAGGCGGGAGGCCCCGTCTTGTACGTGGCCACCGGCCAGGCATGGGACGAGGAAATGAAGCAACGGATTGAGCGGCATCGGGCGCGGCGGCCCCGCAATTGGGGACTGGCCGAAACAGATGGCACCCTGGCTGTGACCCTGCCGCAACTGAAGAGGTATCCGGTGGTGCTGTTGGACTGCCTGTCGACGTGGGTCAGCACACGGCTGATGAGTGTGCCGGAAGCGTCCTGGCGGGACGAAGCAATCGGGCGGGCGCTCCTGGAGGAAGCGGAGCAGTGGCTGGATGAAGCCTGCAGCGACGGCCGTACCGTTATCGCCGTGACCAGCGAGGTGGGTCTGGGCGGCGTCGCGATGACCAAGCTGGGCCGCTGGTTTGCCGACGTGCTGGGCGACGTCAACCAGCTGGCCGCCAGCCGGGCTGATACGGTCTATGCCGTTTTGGCAGGCATTCCCTGGAGGATAAAAGGATGAACGCGTTTTTTCATGCACTGTCGTTTTTTACCCGCATCCCTGTTCCCTGGCTGCGCCCGTCGGAAGAGGCCTGGAAGAAGAGCGTCGTCTGGTACCCGGCTGTCGGACTGGTGATCGGCCTCGTGCTGTGTGGGGTGCATCAGGCGGCCTTGTGGGCGTTTGCGCCGCTGACTGCTGCCGTGTTGACGATGGCCTGCTGGGTCTACATCACCGGCGGACTGCATCTGGACGGCTGGATGGACCTGGCCGACGGTCTGGGCAGCAGCCGGCCGCGGGAACAGATGCTGGCGATCATGAAAGACAGCCGGACCGGAGCGATGGGGGTGCTGGCGGCGATTGTGCTGCTTCTGGTCAAGACGGCGGCGCTGGCCGAGCTCGACCATCGGCAGCTTGCCGCCTGTCTGCTGCTGGTGCCCGCCGCCGCACGCACGCATGTGCTGCTGGCGATCCGCTGCTGGCCGTACGTCACCGGAGAAAAGGGCGTCGGCAAAAGCATCGGCGAGGCGCTCCGTCCTTTCCACATCGGCGCCGGTTATCTTTTTGTGCTGGCGTTGGGCTGGTGGCTTGCCGACATCCGGGCGGTGACGGCTGTCGTGCTGTCGCTCGTCATCAGCCTGCTGTTTGCCCGCTCGGTCGCCGGCAAGCTGGGCGGCCTGACCGGCGACTGCTACGGCGCCCTGATCGAGAGCGCCGAAGCCGTGATTCTGCTCATCCTGATCGGGAGCTGGTGGCCGTGAGGTGGATCTGGGTGAGACACGGACAGACGGAGGAGAACCGCACCGGCCGCTACCTGGGACACAGCGATGTGCCGCTGAACGAACACGGCTGCGCCCAGGCGGAGCAGGCAGCCCGGATGCTCGCTTCGGAACGCCCGGCGGCGCTTTACACCAGCGATTTGCTCCGCTGCCGGCAAACGGCGGAACGGCTGGCAGCTGTCTGGGGACTGGGGCCCCGCGCCGTGCCCGCCCTGCGCGAGCTGTCGTTTGGCGCGTGGGAGCGGCTCACCTATGACGAGCTGATGGCACGGGACGGCGAACTCGCCCGCCGCTGGTACGACAATCCGTTTGACTGTGCGCCGCCGGGCGGGGAAACCCTGACCCAGTTGGGGGAGCGGGTGGATCGCTGGCTGATGCAGCTGATGAGGTCTGTTTCCATGGACGATACCGTCTGTCTGGTGACCCACGGCGGTGTTATCCGCTGGTTTCAGGCGGCCTGGGTGGAAAACGATCCCCGCCGCTACTGGCAGGTGGACGGCGTGGGCCACGGCGGCGTTATCGTCGCTAAGTGGGACGGACGCCGCTGGACGGCGGCACGGATGGAAGACAATCCTTCTGCATCGGGCGAGAAGCATGTTTCCATGCAGAGCAGCTTGTGAGCCCTACCGCAGAGCGGCGATTTGCGGGAAAAAAAGCCCATTCCTGCCTCCCGCATGGGTAATAGAACGGAACCACCGCGTGTGGAAACAAAGAGAGGGACGAGATGAACGAGGCATTGATATTGCTGGCAGCGTACGGGATAGACCGGGTGGTGGGCGATCCGCGCAGTCTGCCGCATCCGGTGGTCGGAATAGGCTGGTGCATCATGGGGCTGGAGCGGCTGCTGCGCGCGCTGGTCAAGCGGGAAGAGCACCTGAAAGCGGCCGGTATTTTGTTCCCGCTGTTGATTGCAGGCGGCAGCCTTGTCGTCACCTGGGCACTGCTGTACGCGGCGGGATGGGTCCATCCCTGGCTGGCCATCGCTCTGGAAGTCTGGCTGATTTCCACCACCATTGCCACCAAAGGCTTGGCCGACGCCGGCATGGAGATTTTTCACCACCTGCAAAGAGGTGATTGGGCGGCGGCCCGCCAGTCGCTCTCCATGGTCGTCGGCCGGGACACGGAGCAGCTGGATGAATCGGAAATTTGCCGGGGGGCGGTGGAGACCGTGGCGGAGAACATCGTCGACGCGATCATCTCTCCGCTGGTGTACGCCGCGCTGGGCGGCGCGCCGCTGGCGATGGCCTATCGGGCGGCCAATACCCTGGACTCGATGGTCGGCTACAAGAACGAGAAGTACCGCAATCTCGGCTGGGCGTCGGCGCGGTTTGACGATTTGCTCAATTACCTGCCCGCCCGCCTGACCGCCCTTTTGCTCGTCGCCGTCAGTTGGCTGATACGGCTGGACTGGCGCCAGTGCTGGGCGGTAATCCGGCGCGACGCCAGGCTGCACCCCAGCCCCAACAGCGGGCTGCCGGAAGCGGGCGTGGCGGGCGCGCTCGGCGTGCAGCTTGGCGGACTCAACTACTACCAGGGCGTGCCGTCCAACCGGGCCAAGCTGGGCAATCCTCTCCGGCCGCTCCGCCCGGACGACATCGCTGCGGCGGTCCGGCTGATGAAGCTGGTGTCGGTCCTGGGGCTTGTCTTCTGCATGGCGGCGGCCTTCGCGATTTCGGTGAGCACGGGCCCATAGGGACCGTTATGGAAAGGAGGCTCCTCATGAGCGGAAAATTGTTTGTCGTCGGCTTCGGGCCGGGCAGTTTCGAACACATTACCAAGCGGGCCAGGGAAGCGATCGAGGAAAGTGACGTGATCATCGGGTACACCACCTATGTGGACTTGATCTGCGGCCTCTTGACCGATCAGGAGATCGTCAGCACCGGCATGACCGAAGAAGTGAGCCGGGCGCGGGAAGCCGTCCGGCAGGCGGAAGCAGGCAAAACAGTGGCGGTGATCTCCAGCGGCGACGCGGGCGTGTACGGCATGGCCGGGCTGATCTACGAAGTGCTGGTGGAGCAGGGCTGGTCGCGGGAGGGCGGTGTGGAGGTGGAGGTGATCCCGGGCATCTCTGCAATCAACTCCTGCGGGGCTCTGCTTGGGGCACCGATCATGCACGACGCCTGCACCATCAGCCTGAGCGACCACCTGACGCCGTGGGAACGGATCGCCAAGCGTATCGACGCAGCGGGACAGGCAGATTTCGTCATCGCCTTGTACAACCCGCGCAGCGGACGGCGGACGCGCCAAATCGTGGAGGCGCAGCGCATCCTGCTCAAGTACCGCTCGCCCGACACCCCGGTCGGCATCGTCAAAAGCGCCTATCGAGAGCGGCAGCGGATCGAGCTGACCACGCTGGGCAAGATGCTGGAGCACGACATCGGCATGCTGACGACGGTCATCATCGGCAATTCCTCCACCTTTGTCTACGACGGGCTGATGATTACCCCGCGCGGCTATCAGCGCAAGTATACGCTGTCGTCGGACGAACAGGCGCTGAAGCCGCACCAGCGACTGCGGGTGGAAAACGAGCCGTGGTCGCTGGAAGCACAGGCAGGCAGCGGCCTGGTTCAGGCGGCGCCATCTCCTGCCGCGGAGGAGTCAGCCGCGGCTGTCGCGGACATGTCGGCCGGTCAGCGAGAGCAGCCTGACGCCGTGCGGACGCCGTACGACTGGGCGATGCAGGCACTTGCTGCGCTTCATGGGGACGAGGGAGCGGCAACCGCTGCTCCGCCAGCTGGCAGGCCCCCCAGCGGGTTTGTGCCCGAAATGATTTTCGAGTGCGCAGTCAGCCCGGGGGTGGCAAACAAGAAGTTTACGCCTCGGCAGATGCTCGCGCTGGCCGAACTGGCAGGAGAAAAAGGGGAAATCGAATACACGCCGCATCACCAGATCATCCTGCGCGTCCCGACCGCCGATCCCAATACGGTGACAGAACGCCTGCGCCAGCTGGGGCTGCTGCTGATGCCGACCGGTGACGTGGTACAGGTGAAGGCGTGCGACTTCTGCGACGGGGAGAAAAAGGACGGGATTCCCTACGCAGAGGAGCTTCAGCAAAAGCTGGGCGGCCAGACGATGCCCAAGGAACTGAAGATCGGGGTCAACGGCTGCGGCATGGCCTGCTACGGCGCAGTCAAGGAAGACATCGGCATCGTCTTTCGCAAGGGAAAGGTTGACCTGTTCCTCGGCGCCAAAACGGTGGGGCGCAGCGCTCACGCCGGCATACCGGTGGCGGAGGGCATTGAGCCTGAGGAGATCGTGCCGCTGATTGAGCGGATTGTGGCGCGGTACAAGCGGGATGCCTTCCCGAACGAACGGTTTCACAAGTTTTTTCAGCGCGTCGGTGAGATTGAGGGATTTGTCTGGCAGGAGATGCCTGCGCCAAAGATTGAAAACGCCGTCTGCGGGGATTGAGTCTGCTCGCCGGTCTGGAGCGTGCCCGCGGGCGAATAAGGAGGACGAGACATGGACGCGGTGTTGTTTGTCGGCCACGGGAGCAAGGACCCCGAGGGAAACGAAGAAGTCAGGCAGTTTGTGGCCGCGTTGGCCCCGGAGTTGGACATACCCATCATCGAAACGTGTTTTCTGGAGTTTGAACAGCCGGACGTGCTGCAAGGACTGGACACCTGTGTGAAGCGAGGGGCGACCCGGGTGGCGGTCATCCCGATCATCCTGTTTTCCGCCGGCCACGCCAAGATTCACATTCCGGCGGCCATCGACGAGGCGAAGGAAAAGCATCCGCACGTGCAATTTATCTACGGGCGGCCGATTGGCGTCCACGAGCAGGTGCTGGACATATTGGCGGCGCGCATGGCGGAAGCCGGATTCGCCTCCGGGGCGGATGACGAGGAGCTGGCCGTGCTGGTCATCGGCCGGGGCAGCAGCGATCCGGACGCCAACAGTGACATCTACAAGATGTCCCGCCTGTTCTGGGAGCGATGGCGGGCGAAATGGGTGGAGACGGCCTTCATGGGCGTCACCTTTCCCCTGTACGAAGAAGGGGTGGAGCGCTGTGTCAAGCTGGGGGCGCGCCACGTGGTGGTACTGCCGTACTTTCTGTTTACCGGCGTGCTGATCAAGCGGATGGCGGATCAATTGGGGCACTTTCGCGCGCGTTATCCCGAAGTCCGCTTTACCCTGGCGGAATATTTCGGCTACCACCCGCTGCTCAAGGCGGTGCTGAAAGAGCGGGTGGAAGAGGCGCTGCACGGCGAAGTAAGGCTGAACTGTGACACCTGCCAGTACAGGCTGGCGGCGATGGAGCACATCGGCCATCATCACCACCATCATCACGACCACGATCATGGCCACGGGCATCATCACGGCCACAGTCACGATCATGACCACAGCCACGATCATGACCACAGCCGCGGCGGCAGCCATGACCACCATCACGAGCACATGCCGCAGGGGGCGAAGTAGGAGGGACGAGCGATGATTCTCGTATTGGCCGGAACCAGCGACGCACGGGAGTTGGCCCTGCGGATCATGGCGGCGGGATACGACCTGTTGACCACCGTCGTGACGGAGAACGCTGCCAAAAGCATGGCCGAAGCCGGTTTGCCGGTGCAGGTGGGCCGTCTGAACGCGGAGGACATTTGCCGGTTGATTACAGCCAAAGGCGTGCAGGCCGTGGTGGACGCAAGCCACCCCTACGCGGAAGAAGCGTCGAAAAACGCCATGGCCGGCGCCAGGGAGGCGGGTGTCCCCTACATTCGCTACGAGCGGGAAAGCGTCGCCTCACCCGGACATGACAACATCACCGTGGTGAAGGATTACGTCGAGGCGGCCGAAGTGGCGGCGCAGAAACGCGGCGTGATCATGCTGACGACCGGCAGCAAGACGCTGAAGATTTTCACCGACCGGCTGCTCGGCCTGCCGGACACGACGCTGGTCGCCCGGATGCTGCCGCGCGTGGACAACATGCAGAAGTGCGAGGAACTGGGCATCGAGCAAAAGAACATCGTCGCCATGCAGGGGCCGTTTTCCAAGGAACTGAACAAGGCGCTCTACAACCATTACGGCGTGACGCTGATGATCACCAAGGAGAGCGGCCGCGCAGGCGCGTTTGACGAAAAAGTGGAAGCGGCCCTGGAAATGGGCATCGAGACGATTGTGATCGCCCGGCCGCAGATTGAGTACGGCACTGCGTATACCGATTTTGACGGCGTCATCGGGCAGCTGCGGGAATTGGCTGTCCCTGCCGTGGGATAAACAGCCCCGGGCCCCGGGATCCGGGGCCGCTTTCGCGGGACGGGCCCGCTGACGAGATCGAAAGCTGCCTGCAAAGAAAGGGAGGAGCGCGACATGGACTTTCGCACGGAGTTTAGACCGCTGACGGTGCAGCCGCAGGAGATCGAGGACAAGAGTTTTCAGATCATTACGAAGGAGCTGGGAGAGCATCCGTTTACCGAGGAGCAGTTCCCGGTGGTGCAGCGCGTGATTCACGCTTCTGCCGACTTTGAGCTGGGACGCAGCCTGGTCTTTCACCCGGACGCCGTCCGCGCGGGCATTGAAGCCATCCGCAGCGGCAAAATCGTTGTGGCCGACGTGCAGATGGTGCAGGTGGGGATCAGCAAACAACGGATCGAAAAGTTCGGCGGTCAGGTGAAAGTGTACATCTCCGACAAGGACGTCATGGAAGAGGCGAAGCGGCTCAACACGACGCGGGCGATCATCTCCATGCGCAAGGCGGTCAAGGAGGCGGAGGGCGGCATTTTCGCCATCGGCAACGCGCCGACCGCATTGTTGGAGCTGATCCGCCTGGTGAAGGAAGGAGAGGCCAAACCGGGCCTCATCATCGGTATGCCGGTCGGATTCGTCTCCGCCGCCGAATCAAAGGAAGAGCTGGCCAAACTGGACGTGCCGTTCATCACCAACATCGGGCGCAAGGGCGGCAGTCCGGTCACCGTGGCGGCGGTCAACGCACTCTCGCTGATGGCGGAACGGTTGGGATAGGTCATGGCGGCAAAAGCGGCGACGGAAGAAAAGGAAGCCAAACCGCTCCGCCACGGCTACACCACGGGCGCGTGCGCGGCTGCGGCGACCAAGGCGGCTCTCACCGCCCTGATCACCCAAAAGCGGCAGACGCAGGCCACCATTCCCCTGCCGGCCGGCATGGATGTGACGTTTCAACTGGAGAGCTGCGAGTGGACTGCCGACGAGGCGACAGCGGGCATCATCAAGGATGGCGGAGACGACCCCGATGCGACTCACGGCGCCTTGATCCTCAGCACGGTCACCTGGCGGGACGAGCCAGGCATGGAGCTGGACGGCGGCGTCGGCGTGGGCCGGGTGACCAAGCCGGGACTGCCGGTGCCGGTCGGCGAGGCGGCGATCAACCCTGTCCCCCGGAAAATGATTCGAGAGGCGGTTCAGTCCGTGCTGGGAGAGTACGGCGTGGAGCGGGGCGTGCGCGTGGTTATTTCCGTGCCCGCCGGAGAGGAGATCGCGAAAAAGACGATGAACGGGCGGCTCGGCATCGTCGGCGGCATTTCCATTCTCGGCACGCGCGGCATTGTCGTCCCCTTTTCCACTGCCGCCTACAAGGCCAGCATCGCTCAGGCGATCAACGTGGCCCGCGAGGCGGGATGCGCGCACCTCGTGCTGTCCACCGGCGGCAAAAGCGAGCAGTTCGGCATGCAGCTGTACCCCGAACTGCCGGAGGAAGCATTCATCGAGATGGGGGATTTTGTCGGGTTTTCCCTGCAGCAGTGCAAGCGTAAGCAGGTGAAAAAGGTAACCCTGGTCGGGATGATGGGGAAGTTCTCCAAAGTGGCCCAAGGGGTGATGATGGTTCATTCCAAGAGCGCGCCGGTCAATTTTGATTTTCTCGCCGGGCTTGCGGCCGAGGCGGGGGCGCCCGACGAGCTGGTGCGGCAGGCGAAAGAAGCCAATACAGCAGCACAGGTGGGCGACTTGATGGCGGATTGCCCCGCTTTTTTTGACAAGCTGTGCGAAAGCTGCTGCCGCGCCGGCCTGAAGGAAGTGGGCGGCGGCATGGAGATTGAGACTGTGTTGATTACGATGAAAGGGTCCCTGTTGGGAAGGGTGACAGTGAATGACACAGGCGATTAAGGTGATCGGAATCGGGGACGACGGACAGCAGAGCTTGCTGCCGTTGTACCGCACATGGATCATGGAGAGCGAACTGTTGGTCGGGGGAGAACGGCACCTCTCCTTTTTTCCCGAGTACACGGGCGAAAAGCTGGTGCTGAAGGGAGGCCTGATGGCGCTGGCGGACCGGTTGCGCGAGGAGAAGCGGAAAACGGTAATCCTCGCCTCGGGCGATCCGCTGTTTTACGGCGTTGGCAGCCTGCTGGCCAAAAAGCTGCACGTGGAAATTTACCCGCATCTCAGCTCGATTCAGCTCGCCTTTGCCAGAATGGGCGAATCGTGGCAGGATGCCTACTTTGCCAGCGTGCACGGGCGCAGCATGAAGGGACTGGCGCAGCGGATCGACGGCAGGGACAAGGTGGCCCTTTTGACCGATCGCCAGAACAATCCCGCCGCCATCGCCCGCTACCTGCTTTCGTTTGGCATGACCGAGTACGACGCGTTTGTAGGCGAAAACCTGGGCAGCCAGGAAGAGCGGAGCGGCTGGTACACGCTGGAGGAGATGGCGGAGGGCACCTTTTCCGACCTGAACGTGGTGATCCTGCGCAGGCGGCGGGAGAGTCCTGTCTGGCCGCTCGGCATCGCCGACGAAGCGTTTGCCCAGCGCAAGCCGGACAAAGGGCTGATTACGAAAAAGGAAGTGCGCATACTCAGCCTGGCGCAGATGCAGCTTCACGCCAAAAGCGTCGTCTGGGACATCGGCACCTGCACCGGTTCGGTGGCGATTGAAGCGGCGCGGATCGCCCGGGAAGGCGAGGTGTACGCGGTGGAAAAAAACGCGGATGATTTGGAAAACTGCCGCCAGAACATGGCCAGGTTCCGCACCGATTTCACCGTCTTGCACGCCAGAGCGCCGGAGGGCCTGGAGCAGTTTCCCGATCCGGACGCGGTTTTTATCGGCGGCAGCGGCGGCGAACTGCGTGAGCTTTTGCGCGTATGCTGCAGCCGCTTGAGGCCAAACGGCCGGATCGTCGTCAATGCGGCCACGATCGAGACGCTGTACTCGGCGCTGCAGGCGTTTGCGGAGGAACACTTTGAGACGGCGGTGACGCTGACGCAGCTGTCGCGCAGCAAGCCAATCCTGAACATGACCCGGTTCGAGGGGCTCAACCCCGTCTACATCATCACTGCCTGGGCCAAGCAGGAGTGGAGACAGAGAGGAGGAGACAGCGCATGAGCGGGATTGGAACCCTGTACGGCATCGGCGTCGGCCCCGGCGATCCGGAGCTGATTACGGTCAAGGCATTTCGCCTGCTGCAGCAGGCGCCGGTGGTCGCCTACCCGAAAAAGCGGATGGGCAGCAAAAGCTACGCCCACCAGATTGCCGAGTTGTACGTCAAGCCTTCGGACGGCAAGGAGATGCTCGGACTGGTCTTTCCGATGACCAAGGACAAGGACGTGCTGGAGCGGGAGTGGGCCAACACAGTGAAGATTGTCTGGGAGCGGCTGCGCCAAGGCAAGGACGTCGCCTTTGTCACCGAGGGCGATCCGCTGTTTTACAGCACGTTTATTCACATGATGCGGGTGATGCAGGCGGCACATCCCGAGGTGCGGATCGTCTCCGTGCCGGGCGTCTCCTCGTTTCTCGGCGCCGCTTCCCGGCTCGGCCTGCCGCTTGCGGACGGCGATGAGCAGATCGGCATCATTCCGGCCACGGACGACCGGGAGGCGATGCGACAGGCGCTGCTTTCGCACGACTGCGTCGTCTTTTTGAAGGTGGCCAAGGTGCTGCCGATGATCATCGAGCTGCTGCGCGAGCTGGATCTCGTCGACAAGGCGGCCGTCGCCACGAAAGTGACCTCCGCCGAAGAAATGGTGTGGACGGACGTCCGCGAGCTGGAGCGGGCAGAGCTTGGTTACCTTACACTGATGGTGGTGAAAAGGACATGAAACTGTACATCGTGGGAGCGGGTCCTGGCGATCCCGATCTGATTACCGTAAAAGGGCTGAAACTGCTGCAGCAGGCGGATGTCGTCCTCTACACCGACTCGCTCGTCAGCGGCGAACTGGCGGCTAAGGCCAAGCCGGGCGCGGAAATCCTGCAAAGCTCCGGCATGGCACTGGAAGAAATGGTGGACTTGATGGTCGACCGCGTCCGCCAGGGGAAAACAGTGGTCCGACTGCACACCGGCGACCCGTCCGTCTACGGCGCGACGATGGAGCAGATCGCTCTCCTGAAACAGGCGGGCATAGACGTGGAGATCGTGCCGGGCGTCAGCTCCGTCTTTGCCGCGGCGGCGGCGCTGGGGGCGGAATTGACCATCCCCGAGCTGACGCAGACGCTGATCCTCACCCGAGCGGAGGGGCGCACTCCGGTGCCGGAACGGGAAAAGCTGCGTGCGCTGGCGGAGCATCACTGCACGATCGCCCTGTTTTTGAGCGCCACCCTGACGAAAAAAGTGGTCCGCGAGCTGACGGAAGCTGGCTGGAGCGAAGATACACCGGTGGCGGTGGTGCAGCGGGCAAGCTGGCCGGACCAGGTGATCGTCCGCACCACGCTGAAAGATCTGGACGAAGAGATGGCCAAGCACGGCATTCGCTCGCACGCGATGATTCTGGCCGGCCGGGCGCTTGACCCGTCGCTACACGAAAAGAGCAGGCAGCACCGCTCCAGGCTGTACGACAAATCCTTTACCCATGGGTACAGAAAAGGTGTGACAGAGGGATGATCATCGAATTGACGGAAGGAGAGATTCCCGCCATCCGGCAGAAAGGGGAGTACGCGATCATCGCCATCACCAAGCACGGTGTGGAGATGGCGCGCCGGCTCTACGCATCGTTTCCGGGGACGGATCTCTACTACATGAGCAAGTTTGCCAAGGGCGACGAGGAAGCAAAGGGCATCCAGCTGTTTTCCGGCAGCGTGCGCCTGCTGTTTCCCGCGCTTTGGCCGGCCTACAAGGGACTGATCGTGATTATCTCGCTCGGTGCCGTCGTGCGAATGATCGCACCGCTATTGACGGACAAAAAGACCGATCCCGGTGTGGTGGTGATCGACGACAAGGGAGAACATGTGATCAGCGTGCTGTCCGGACACCTCGGCGGCGCCAACGAACTGGCGCGGGAAGTGGCAGCGGTGATGGGAGCGCGGCCGGTGATCACGACCGCCTCCGACGTGCAGAAGACGATACCTGTCGACCTGTTTGGCCGCCGTTTTGGCTGGGAGTGGGAGTCCGCAGATAAGCTAACCCCGGTCAGCGCCTCCGTGGTCAATGAGGAACGCGTCGCCGTAGTGCAGGAGTCGGGGGAGCGGAACTGGTGGATGCACGACACGCCGATGCCCCCCAACATTCGGGTGTACGAGACCATACCGGATGCGCTGGCTGACCGGCCGCAAGCGGCGCTGGTGGTGACGCACCGTCTGCTTACCCGCGAGGAACAAGCCATTTTGGACAACGGGGTCCTGTACCGGCCCAAGGTGATTGTGCTCGGCATCGGCTGCAACCGCGGCACGTCGGCGGAAGAGATCGAGGCGGTGATCAAGGAAACGCTGGAGGAGCTGCAATTCTCCGTGAAGAGCGTCAAGGCGGTGGCCACGATCGACTTGAAAAAGGATGAAGCAGGTCTGATCGCCGTGTGTGAAAAATACGGCTGGCCGTTTGTCTGGTATGCGCCGGATGAGCTGAACCGCGTGCCGATGGAGGAGCCGTCGGACACGGTGTTCAAGTACACCGGCGCGTACGGGGTGAGCGAACCGGCGGCCAAGCTGTACGCGGGCGTGGAGAAACTGGTGCTGACCAAGAAAAAATCGGGCAACGTCACCATATCTGTGGGACTGATGCCGTACGGCGAGGAGGGACGTCCATGCGTGCCAACGACCGCCGGATCGTGATCGCCGGAACGGGCAGCGGTGCCGGCAAGACGACCGTCACCATCGGCCTGATGGCGGCCTTGAAGAAAAAAGGGTACGTCGTCCAGGGGTTCAAGTGCGGCCCGGATTACATCGACCCAACCTACCACACGGCAGTGACAGGAAGGGTGTCGCGAAACCTGGACAGTTGGATGCTGCCGCACGACACCGTCCGGGAGATTTTTGCCCGTGGTTCGGAAGGGGCGGACATCGCCGTGATCGAGGGCGTGATGGGCATGTACGACGGTAAGGAGCCGACCAGCGACCGGGGCAGCACGGCGGAAATCAGCCTGCTGACGGCATCGCCCGTGCTGCTGGTGGTCAACTGCCAGAGCATGGCCCGCAGCGCGGCAGCCATCGTCAAGGGCTTTCAAATGCTCAACCCGCAGGTGAAGATCGTCGGCGTGATCGCCAACAAAGCGGGCAGCGAGGGGCACTATCAGATCATCAAGGCTGCCGTCGAGCAGGAGTGCGGCGTGCCGGTCGTGGGCTACCTCAGGCGGGAGGACGGCCTGGAAATCCCCGAACGCCATCTCGGCCTGGTGCCGTCGGTGGAACGGGGCGAACTGCAGCCGCTGTTTGACCGTCTGGCCGAACGGGTGGCGGAGTCTGTGGATGTAGACCGCGTCTGGGAGCTGGCGCAGGCAGAACCGTTTTCTGCGGAGCGGAAGCTGTTTGCTCCCGTCCCCGCTGTTCCCAAAGAGAAGCGGGTGAAGATCGCCGTCGCCAGGGACGCGGCATTCCACTTTTACTATCCGGAAAACCTGGAGCTGCTGGAGGCAAACGGAGCGGAACTTCTCTCTTTCTCCCCGCTGGCTGGCGAGCCCGTGCCGCAGGAGGCGGACGGCCTCTATATCGGCGGCGGGTTTCCCGAGGAGTTTGCCGCCGAGCTGTCGCGCAGCCGGACGGTGTTGGAGTCGATCCGCCGGGCTGTGCGCGATGGACTGCCGACGCTGGCGGAGTGCGGCGGATTCATGTACCTGACCGATGCGATCGTGACGACGGACGGACACACCTACCCGATGGCCGGAATCATCCCCGGCGCGGTGACGATGCAGAAACGGCTGGCCGCGCTCGGCTACCGGGAGGTGCGGGGGACAGCGGAAAACTTCCTGATCGGCCCGGACGAACTCGTCCATGGGCACGAGTTTCACTACTCCACGTTTGCGCCTGAACACACGATGCCGTACGCGTATCAGACAAAGGGACTGCGCGGCACGAAACCGGAGGGGTACGCCCGCGGCAATCTGGTGGCCGGCTACACCCATCTGCACTTCGCTTCCAACCCCGCCCTGCCCAAGCGCTGGGTGGAGCGGTGTCGGGAGGTGAAGGCGCGTGGCTAAGGCATTGCCGCTAATGATTCAGGGAACCAGTTCTGACGCCGGGAAGAGCGTGCTGGCGACGGCCTTTTGCCGCATCTTTGCCCAGGACGGCTACAAGACAGCTCCTTTCAAATCGCAAAACATGGCGCTCAACTCCTACGTCACCCTGGACGGCAAGGAGATCGGACGGGCGCAGGGCGTGCAGGCGGAGGCGGCCGGCATCGTCGCCACCACCGACATGAATCCGATCCTGATCAAGCCGACCAGGGACGCGGAATCGCAGATTGTGGTCAATGGCGAACCGTACGCCAACATGAAGGCGCTCGCCTACCGCAGCGATTTTTTTGAGGAGGGACTGCGCGTGATCCGGGAAGCGTACGGCCGGCTGGCTGCTGCGTACGAGCGGATCGTGATCGAGGGAGCGGGCAGTCCGGCCGAGGTCAACCTGAACGATCGGGAATTGGTCAACATGCGGGTGGCTCGCCTCGCCAACGCGCCGGTCATCCTGGTGGCCGACATCGAACGGGGCGGCGTCTTCGCCAGCCTGGTAGGTACGCTGCAATTGCTGGAGCCGCAGGATCGGGAGCGGGTGATCGGCGTGATCATCAACCGGTTTCGCGGCGATTTGTCCCTGCTCAAGCCGGGGTTGGACTGGTTTGAACAGTATACGGGCAAACCGGTGCTGGGCGTCGTTCCGTTCATTCCCGACCTGTGGATCGACGCGGAGGATTCGCTCATCCTGCACCGCTACCAGGGGCAAACGGAAACGGCCCGGGAGATTGATGTCGCCGTGATCCGCTATCCGCGCATTTCCAACTTTACCGACGCCGATCCGTTTTTCGTCGAGCCGGACTGCACCGTGCGCTATGTCTCCCGGCCGGAAGAGCTGGGGCAGCCCGATCTGATTCTGCTCCCCGGCAGCAAGAACACGCTGGAAGACCTCTTGTTCCTGCGTAAGACGGGTTTGGAGCGGGCAATTCTCGCGGTGCATGACGCAGGACGCTCGTATCTGGTCGGCCTGTGCGGCGGCTATCAGATGCTGGGCCGGACGATCAACGACCCGGACGGGGTGGAATCACCGCGTCAATCGGTGGAAGGCATGGGCTTGATCCCGATGACGACCACGCTGGAGCGGCGCAAGATCACCGTTCAGAGCAGCGGCGAAGCGTCATTTGCAGGCAGGCGGATTCGGCTGGAGGGATACGAAATCCACATGGGGCGTTCCGTATTTGCCGACGGGGCGGCTCCGTTCATCCGGCTTGCCGATCGCGCCGAGGGGTTTTATGATCCCAAGCGGCGGGTGCTCGGCACGTATCTGCACGGATTGTTTCACAACGATGAATTCCGCTGGATGCTGCTCGATGAGCTGCGCGCACGGAAGGGACTGGCGCCGCTTGGCGAACGGCCGTCATTTGTCGCGCTGCGGGAGCGCGGCTTCGACCTGCTGGCCGACTGCGTCAGGCGACACGTGCGGCTGGATCTGATCGAGGAGCAGATGAGAGCGTTTCAGGAAAATGGGGTGGGAAAATGAACACAAACAGGACACAACCGTATGGAAAAATAGAACCGCTGAACGAAGCGGCTGCGATCGAGGCCAGACGCCGCGTGGATCAGCTGACAAAACCGCTGGGCAGCCTGGGCCGGCTGGAAGAGCTGGCTGTCCGGCTGGCGGCGATGACGGGTAACGCGCTTCCTTCCGTAACGCCGCCCGGCGTGCTGGTCTTTGCCGCCGACCACGGCGTGGCCGCCGAAGGAGTCTCCGCTTATCCGCAGGAAGTGACTGTCCAGATGGTCGCCAACTTCGCGGCCGGGGGAGCGGCGATCAACGTCTTTTCCCGCCAGATCGGAGCTCTGCTGCACGTGGTGGACGTGGGGGTGGCTGCCGATGTGGAAGTGCCTGGTGTGTGGCGAAAAAAAATCAGGCCCGGCACCGGCAACATGCTGCGGGAGGAGGCCATGACCCTGGATGAGGCGGAGCGTGCCATCCGAGTCGGCCTGGAGAGCGCCGAAGCGATCATCGACGAGGGAGCAAAGCTGTTGATCATCGGTGAGATGGGAATCGGAAACACTACGGCCAGCAGCGCCCTGCTGGCGGCGCTTACCGGTGCGCAGCCGGACGAATTGGTGGGCCGTGGGACAGGTGTCGACGACGCGGCGTGGGAGCGGAAAAAAGCAGTCGTCAAACAGGCCCTCGACCGGCATCGCCCCGACCCGGATCGGCCGCTGGAGGCGCTGGCCAAAGTAGGCGGTCTGGAAATCGGCGCCATGGCAGGAGCCGTGCTCGGAGCCGCGGCACGCCGCATCCCCGTGCTGGTGGACGGCTTCATCTCCACGGTGGCGGCACTGCTGGCCGTCCGTCTCAATCCGGGAGCGGCTGAATACCTGATTGCGGGCCACCGCTCCCAGGAACCGGGTCATCTCCACGCGCTCCGGGCACTGGGCATGGAGCCGCTGATCGACCTGGGCCTCAGGCTGGGCGAAGGAAGCGGGGCGGCGGTGGCGTTTCCGATCGTGGAGGCGGCCACCCGGATGATTCGGGAGATGGCGACATTTGAGTCGGCAGGGGTGAGCAATCGATGACGCAGCGCGGCAAGGTGTACCTTGTCGGTGCGGGCCCGGGCGATTCCAAGCTGATCACCGTCAAAGGGCTGGAGTGTTTGCGCGCGGCGGATGTGGTCATCTACGACCGGTTGGCCAATCCGGCGCTGCTGGAGCACGTCCGGGAAGACGCCGAACGCATCTACTGCGGCAAACTGCCGCGCAACCACACGATGCGGCAGGAGGCGATCAACGAGCTGCTGGCGGAAAAGGCGTTGGAGGGCAAAACGGTCGTCCGGCTCAAGGGCGGTGATCCGTGCGTGTTTGGCCGGGTTGGTGAAGAAGCGGAGCATTTGGCGCAAAGAGGCGTTCCGTTTGAAATCGTTCCCGGCGTTACGGCCGGCATCGCCGCTCCCGCCTACGCCGGCATCCCGGTCACGCATCGGGAGCACGGCTCTTCCTTTGCCATGGTGACCGGGCACTTGAGCGGCGGCAAATCGGCAGAGGAGGAGGAAAGGTGGCGGGCGCTGGCACGCGGCGTGGACACAGTCGCCTTTTACATGGGGATTGCCAATCTGCCGCTGATTTGTGCCCGGCTCCTGGAACATGGACGCCGGCCGGACACGCCCGTCGCCGTGATCGCCAGGGGGACGCTGCCGGAGCAGGCGACAGTGACCGGGAGTCTGGCCACCATCGTGGAAACAGTCCAGCGCCACCCTGGCATCTCCAACCCCGCGATCATTCTGGTCGGAGACGTGGTACAATTGCGGGAGAAGATCAAGTGGTTCGAGGAGTGAGGCAGGGTGCGGCTCTACCCGATGATGGCGAATCTGCGGGACAAACAGTGTCTTGTCGTCGGTGGAGGACGTGTGGCGGAGCGAAAGATTGGCGGCCTGCTGAACACAGGAGCCGTCGTCACGGTCGTCAGTCCCGCCTGCACGCCGACAGTCCAGTCGTGGGCGGAAGCGGGGCGCATTACGCTGCACCGCCGCCGGTTTGACCCTGACGACGTGCGGGATGCGGTCGTGGTGATCGCAGCCACGGACGATCCCGGCGTCAATCTGGCCGTTCACCGGGCGTGCGGCTCGCACCAGTGGGTCAACATTGTGGACCGCCCCGACTTGTGCACGTTTACCGTCCCGTCCGTGGTGGAGCGGGGCGACTTGCAGATCGCCATATCCACGGGCGGACACAACCCCGGTCTGGCAAAAAAACTGCGCCGGCAGTTGGAGGAGCAGTTCGGTCCGGAGTACGCAGAATACACAGCCTTTTTGGGCGCGATGCGGGACAGGGTGCTCGCGCTCGGACTGGACGAGACACAGCGCCGGGCCGTTCTGGCCGAACTGCTGGACGACCGCTTCCTGCGGTTGACTGCGGCGGGAGAGACAAAGCGGCGCGATCAGGAAGCGGAGCAGGTGTTCCGAACCCTGGGGAAACCTTGAACGAAATCTCGTGAACCGGAAGCCCGGACAACGGGTGTTCCGGTTCTTTTGCTTTTTCCGGCCAAAGTTGTATAATTTTAGCGATATCTGTTTCATTTCGCAACATATTGGGGGCAAGAACATGGCGAAAATCAAGGTAAAAGGCATCGCGCCGTACCCGGGCTTGCGTGATTTGCTGCTGGACATTGCAAAAGAAGACGACCGGATCGAGATGGATGTGGAAATCGCTGATCTGGAAGAGGCTCTGCCCATTGTGCTGCAGGCCGAGAAGCAAAGGTATGACGCGATTGTCAGCCGCGGCGGAACGGCTCAGCTCATCCGCAAGCACGTGTCCATTCCGGTCGTGGACATTCCCGTCTCCGGATACGACATCCTGCGTGTGCTCACATTGATCAAGGATTCCAACAGCAAGCCGGCCATCATCGGCTTCCCGGGAATCTGCCAGGGGGCGGCGACGGTCTCCAGCCTGCTCAACCTTGAAATACCCGTTTACCCTGTTCACCATGAGTCGGAAGTCAGAGGCGCGCTGGAGCGTGCGACCAATCAGGGCGCGCAAATCGTACTGGGCGATGTCGTCACGGTGAGGACCGCACAGGAAATGGGTTATCACGGCATCCTCATCACGTCTGGCCGCGAGTCCGTCCAGGAGATGTTGACGGAGCTGGTGTACGTCCACGATATCTACATGAAGGGGCTGGAAAAGGCGCGCTTTTACGAGGAACTCCTGCAGCACGACACGACAGGTGTGCTGGCGGTGCGTGCGAACGGCGACATCCTGTACGCGAATCCGGCGGCGCAGGCGTGGCTGGGCAATGCCGACGCGATTCCGCCGGCAGTTGCGTCCCTGCTTTCCGCCGACCAGCCGGACGGCACAACGGTCACAGCGGAACACGTGGCGATACAAGGCCGTTTGTGCGATATCCGGATTGCTGCCCGCACAAAGGAGGAGCCGTCCGCTTTCATGCTCTACCTGCAGGATAGCAAGGGCGTGCCGCCACAGCCATTCCGGGAGATACAGACGCCGGAGCGGCTGGCTGCGTTTGCGCAGGTGATCGGGTCCAGCCGGGAGATTGCGAAAACGGTAAAGCGGGCCCAGACATACGCGCAGACGAACAAAAGCGTCTGGCTCACCGGGGAGATGGGCAGCGGCCGCATGCATTTTGCCCAGGCTATCCACGCAGCGAGCAGACAAGGCCGGCACCGATTCTATTCCGTCTGCTGTTCATCCGCAGAGGAAGAGAGGCTGGCGGAAGAACTGTTCGGAACGGAAGGAAAACCAGGTTTGCTTGCAACCGCATCTGGAGGAACCCTGTACCTGGAGGAAGTGGACAAGCTGCCTGTTCGCCTGCAGGATCAGTTGGCGGCCGAGCTGCAAAAAGGGGGGCGGCTGCGGCTGATTGCCTCCTCCCCCCTGTCGCCCGGACAGGTCGCGAAACGAGGCGGCTTTTCCTCTCATCTGCTCCACCAGCTCGCCGAGTGCCAACTGCGCATTCCTCCGCTGCGGGAACGCGTAGAGGACATAGGAGAATTGGTGCGTGTGCTCATCGCCCATCACAATTCGGCGTACGGCAAGCACATCGTCGGCATCAGGGAAGAGGTAATTGAACGGCTCGCCGAATACGACTGGCCCGGCAACCTGAAAGAATTCCAAAACGTCGTGGAAGAAATGCTGCTGCTGACGGAGGGCCACTATGTGGGCCTGGAAGAATGGCAGGAAGCGTGGCAGCGGTACAGTGCGGAAACACGGGCCGGAAACGCGGGGCTGCCCCTGGGCGAATTGAATTTGGAGGGAACGTGGGAAGAAATTGAACGGCAAATTTTGCTGCACGTGCTGAAAGAAGAAGGCATGAATCAATCACGCACGGCCAAACGATTGGGCATCAATCGAACAACGCTGTGGAGAAAATTAGGAGATGTGTTGAAAAAATAAACAGTTTGAATATTGAATCTCCCCTTTGATTCGTCTTACAATGACTACTGAAAACGATTTCAAATAGTTATTGTTTCATTTTTAAACAATGACATCAAAGGGGGCACTTGCGCATGAAAATTAAAGCATCCATTGAACGGATTCCGGGCGGGATGATGATCATTCCGCTGCTGCTCGGTGCGGTGATCAATACCGTGTTTCCCGAGGCGGCGAAGACGTTTGGTTCGTTTACAGGCGCGCTTTTGACCGGCTCACTCCCGATTCTGGCTGTTTTCTATGTGTGCATGGGCGCGACCATCGACTTCAAGGCGACGCCGTATATCGCGAAAAAGGGCGGTGCCCTGCTGGCTGCCAAAGTGGGGACGGCTGTCGTGCTTGGCTTTATCGCAGCGAAATTTCTCGGCGAAGGCATGATTGAAAGTGGATTCTTTGCCGGAGTGTCCGTATTGGCGATCGTGGCCGCGATGAACGACACGAATGGCGGCATGTACATGGCCCTGATGGGACAGTTCGGGAAAAAGGAAGACGTCGGGGCGTACTCGATCATGAGTCTGGAGTCGGGGCCGTTCCTGACGATGGTGACGCTGGGTGTGGCAGGTCTTTCCGCCTTTCCCTGGGAAACGCTGGTCGGCGCCATTTTGCCGCTCGTCGTCGGCATGATCCTCGGCAACCTCGACAAAGACATGCGCGACTATCTGGGCAAAGCCGTGCCGGTACTGGTGCCGTTCTTCGCCTTTGCGCTCGGCGCAGGTCTGAATCTTCAGAATGTGTGGAAAGCCGGCCTGCTGGGGGTATTGTTGGGAGTGGCGGTGGTCGCCATCACCGGCATCGTGCTTTTTGCCGCAGACAAATTGACCGGCGGCAACGGCATTGCCGGTTTGGCTGCAGCCACCACCGCGGGTAACGCCGTGGGTGTGCCGGCCGCAGTAGCTGCCGCCAATCCCGTGTACGAACCATTGGTGCCGTCGGCAACGGCGCTGATTGCTTCCTGCGTGATCGTGACCGCCATTCTGGCACCGATCGTAACGGCTTGGTGGGCGAAGCGGATCGGCGTCAACAGCAACACGGCTCAATGATGAGCCATCGAGAAGAAGGGAGGGTCCCGCGGCAGGCGGCTCGGGACGCTCCGCTTCGATCGTCAGAAGAAAAAGGCTCCCGGCTGGCTGTCCTGCTATTTCGCTGCGGCTCGGACGATGATGTGCGGACGGTTTGGCCAGACAGCCCGGGAGGGGAGAAACATGGACAGAAGGCGAGGCAACAGTCATGAGAAAAATAGGCATCATCGCAGACGATCTGACAGGCGCCTCGGATTCAGGCGTTAAGTTTGCGCGGATGGGCTTGGAGACACGCGTTCTTTTTGATTGGAAAAACGCAGCTGCGGAGTGCGTCGATGCGGACGTCGCGGTCATGGATACGGACAGCCGCTCCCTCCCGATGTCAGACGCGTACGCCAGGGTGAGGCAAGCGGCGCAGTATTTGCGTGAACTGGAGTTCCAGCATGTTTACAAAAAACTGGATTCGACGCTGCGCGGCAATCTTGGGGCGGAAATTGACGCGGTGATGGACACGATTTCGTTTGATTTCGCCGTCGTCGCCCCGGCATATCCCAAAATCGGCCGTGTGACGAGAGGCGGGAGACACTTTCTCAACGGGACGCCGATCGACCAGACGGAGATGGCCCGCGATCCCAAATGCCCGGTAAGCGAATCGGACATCCTCAAGCTGATCGCCTCTCAATCCAAACGGAAAACGGGACTGGTCCCGCTGGCAGTGCTGCGGGAGGGAGAGGAAGCCGTTCGGGCACAGGTGGACAGACTGCGGCAGGACGGCGTGGACGTGATGGTCTTCGACGCCGAGTCGGACAGCGACATGCAGCGGATTGCGTCAATCATGTCGGGGTACAGGGCACGAATCTTGTGGACCGGCTCTGCGGGATTGGCCGATGCTCTTCCCGTGACGCTTGGGCTTGCGGGACGCCTCCGGCCGAAGGTGATGATTGCTCCGTCCGGAAAACCGGTGCTGCTGGTTGCGGGAAGCATCTCGCAAACGACACAGGATCAGGTGAGGCGCGTTTGCGAAGAGCCGCACGTGGCTTGCGTGGAACTGAATCCCCTCGCCCTGCTGGCAGGGGAGGACGAGCAGCAGCGGGAACTAAAGCGGTGTGTCCATGAGCTGGAGGAAGCGGTCCAGAGCGGACGGAATGCGGCGTTCTATTCCCTTGCCACCTCCGCCCATGTAAAAGGGGCCAAGGCGTTGGGAGAGGCTCGGGGGATGACGGACACGGACATCTCCAACCGGATCGCGGATGCGCTGGGCACCGCCGCCGCAGCCATTGCCGCCCGGCATGACCTGCAGGGGTTGATTCTCACCGGAGGAGACACGGCAAAAGCCGTATGCCGCCACTTGGGTGTCAGCGGCATTCAGCTCCTGGACGAGATTGAGCCGGGGATTCCGCTCAGCCGCATCGTTGGTGCACATCCGCTGTTTGTCGTTACGAAGGCGGGAGCTTTTGGCACCAGGCACACGCTGCTTCATGCGTTACATGTTTTGAAAGGAGATCGGCAACATGAGTAAACCGATTGTAGGCATTACGATGGGCGATGCCGCCGGGATCGGTCCGGAAATTATTGTAAAGGCGCTGGCAGATCCGGCTGTCTATCAGATGTGCCGGCCGCTTGTCATCGGCGACGCGAAAATGTTGGAACGCGCCAACCGCATCACGGGAGCCGGGTTGTCCGTGAGCCGGGTCAGTGATGCGGGCACGGCGAAGTACGAACACGGCGTGATCGACTGCCTCGACCTTGATCTGCTGCCGGAAGACCTGCCGTTTGGACAGGTATCCGCCCAGGCCGGGGACGCCGCGTTTCGCTTCCTGGAAAAGGCGATCGACCTGGCGAAATCCGGGGAGATCGACGCCATCTGCACGGCGCCGCTCAACAAGGAAGCGCTGCACAAGGGCGGGCACATCTACCCGGGTCACACGGAAATACTTGCGGAGCTGACCAATACCAAGGATGTGTCCATGATGCTGTCCGCTCCCAAACTGAGAGTGATCCATGTGACCACCCACGTGGGGTTGATCGATGCGGTGAACATGATCACGCCGGAGCGGGTCTACAAAGTCATCGTCATGGCTCATGAGACCTTGAAGAAGGCGGGGATCTCCTCCCCGAAGATAGCCGTTTGCGGAATCAACCCGCACGCGGGCGAAAACGGGTTGTTCGGATACGGTGAAGAAGAGGAAAAAGTGGTGCCCGCGGTGCGGCAGGCGCAGCAGGAGGGCATTGACGCGGTGGGACCGCTCCCGGCAGACACCCTCTTTTTCCGCGCGACGCGGGGAGACTTCGACATTGTCGTCGCGATGTATCACGATCAGGGACACGGCCCTGTCAAGGTGCTCGGCCTGGAAGCCGGGGTGAACATTACCGTCGGACTTCCGATTATCCGCACCAGTGTCGATCACGGCACAGCGTTCGATATTGCCGGAAAAGGCGTGGCTGACGAGCTGAGCATGAAAGAGGCGATCCGTCAGGCGGTCGAACTGGCGCCGAAACGGGCGTAACGCCCGTTCGCGGTGTCGGCTCTGCTGTAGAAGCATGGTCTGGCCTGAACCGAGGCAACACTCGCAGACTGTCATCAGGCTACGGAACGGAGGGAAACGTCCGGGAGATTTGATATCTCCCGGACGTTTTTGAAAATAATCAAAATAGATAGACAATTAAAAATGGATACAATATCCTAAAAGAAAAATCCTTTTCGTACGAGGGAAAACCTATGTCCACCATTAATCCACAAACAGAAAAGGAACGTGTCGCGGTTCAGCAGAAGAAAAAAGGGATGTGGCTCGTGCTGAAAAAGCCGCTCTGGTTCGCACTTTCGGCACTGGCCTTCCTCCTCGTGTACGTTGGCCTATGGGACTACATGGAGTACGCGCCGCGGGTGACGCTGGCGATTACGCTCGCGGTCATCGTCTTGTGGGTGCTGGAGCCGATTCCGTTTTCCATGACGGCCGTGCTCGTCTTATTTGCTTTGCCCATGGCGGGGGCGGTTTCCACCGATTTGATCCTGTCCGGCTTCGCCTCGCCGGCCATATTCCTCATCGTGGCGGGCATGATGATCGCCAGCGCGGTGGAGCAGACCCCGCTTGGCAAGCGGTTGGCGTTCCAGCTGCTGTATTGGTTCGGGGAAAAGAAGGGCGGTGTCCTCGCCGGCATCATCCTCATCCCGCAGGTGATGGCCTTCTTCATCCCGGCGGCTGCGGTTCGCACCGCCATGCTGCTGCCGATCGTGTTTTCAATCACTTCCATCCTGGGCGTGAAGGCGGGCGATGTGCAGGGGAAAACATGGATGATGGGCGTGGTGGTCGGCTGCGGCATCAGCGGAACCGCCGTGCTGCCGGCGGCGATCGGCAACGTCATCACCGTTGATTTGATCAACACCTACCTGCAGCAGCGCGTCACCTACCTGGACTGGCTGCTGCTGGCGCTGCCGATGTGGCTGATCCTGGTTCCCGTCTCCTGGTGGGTGCTGTACCGCTGTTTTCCCGAGAAAGACGGAATCCCCACAGGGCTCAAGGCAAAAATGAAGGAGATGATCGCGGAGCTCGGGCCGATGACTGCGCGGGAAAAACGGCTCCTGGCCATTCTCTGCGCCGTCTGCGCAATGTGGGCGCTGGAAGGCATCCACGGTTGGCCTCCTGTGATTCCGGCACTGATCGGTGCCGTGCTGATGGCCTGGCCCGGCATCAAGGTGGCCGACTGGGACAAAATTCTCGACATCCAATTTGCCCCCTTGATCATGCTGGGCGTTACGCTTTCGCTGGGCAGGGCGCTCTACGAGACGGGGGTGACGGACTACTTGTCCAGATGGATGGAGAACGACCTCACGCTGTACCTCTTTTCCAATCCGGCGTTGGCGGTCCTGACGGTGACGATTCTGACCCAGCTGATTCACAAGGTGACGTCCAACGTGTCCACGGCTGTCATCGCGACGGTTCCGGTGGTGATGGCGCTGTCCGCCCAGGCGCAGAGTGCGCCCGCCCTGCTGCTGGCGTTTGTCGCGGGGCTAACGTGTCTGTTCGGCTTCATCCTGGTGGTGGAGACGATCCCGGGCGTGATGGTGCACGGGACCGGCTGGGTGACGCAGCAGGATTTCTTCAAGCCCGGTTTCTGGCTGACGCTGGCGACGACGGCGATCACCTATCTGATGGCCGTAACCTGGTGGTCCTGGCTTGGCTACATGTAGCCGTTTTTTAATGAAAGCGCTTTAATAAAAGGATTGACAAGGGTTTGATGGGAATACTATCATGATCTTAAGAATTGGATCCAATATCCATTAAGTCTGGAGAGAGGAGGAGCCATGAGCATACAGGAAGGATGGACAGGGCGGTTTTACGAGGATTTCGAGGTGGGGGACGTGTATCCCCATCCGCTCGGCCGGACCGTGACGCAGACGGACAACATCTGGTTCACCCTGCTGACACAGAACACCAATCCCATCCACTTTGACGCCGAGTACGCGGCCAGGACCGATTTTGGGCGGCCACTGGTGGACTCCACGTTTACGCTGGCGCTGGTCACCGGCCAATCGGTGGCGGACGTCTCGCAGAACGTGATGGCCAATCTCGGCTGGGACGACGTGCGGCTTCCCGCCCCCGTCTTTGAAGGTGACACCATCTACTCGTACAGCGAGGTGTTGGAGAAGCGGGAGTCCAAGTCCCGCCCCCACGTCGGCATCGTCAAGGTGAAAACGGTTGGCTACAACCAGCGCGACGAGGTGGTCATCCAGTTTACCCGCACCTTCATGGTGTACAAGCGCGGTCACGGTCCCGAATCGGTCAGCGAACGGGTCCGGCGCGTGCGGAATCAGGTGTTGAAGCAGGAGTAGCCTTGGCGCAAATCGCGATGGTTCGCAGGAGACAGCGGATACATCGGGGAAAGCAGGTCGTCCGCGAAAATTTTTCGGAATTTTCAGCATTAACGAACGTCAGGTTGGAAAGCGATCCATACCAAAAAAGGGGGTCTTCGCATGAAAAGAGGTTGGCACGCATGGATGGCAGGCTGTCTCGCTGCACTGCTGCTGACAGCGGCGGGATGCGGCGGTTCCAAGCCGCAGGACAGTAACGCCTACACGAAAGAGAATCCGCTGATCGTCAAGTTCTCTCACGTCACCACGGCTGATAGTCCAAAGGGCAAGGCCGCGAACAGGTTCGCCGAACTGCTGGCGGAAAAGACCGGCGGCAGGGTAAAGGTGGAAGTATATCCGTCTTCCCAACTGTACGGCGACAAGGACGAACTGGAAGCGCTGCAGGCGGGGAACGTCCATGTCATCGCTCCTTCGGCGACGAAGCTGGTCGGCTTCAACCCTTCCTTCCAGATTGTCGACATGCCGTTCCTCTTTAAAAACCACGAGGCGGTCATCAAATTCTGGGACGGGGAGCTGGGCAAAAAGCTGATGAATTCCCTGGAAAGCAAAAATCTGCAGGGGCTGGCCATGTGGGAAAACGGGTTTAAAGTGTTCACCTCCACCAAACCGATTGCCAAGCCGGAAGATTTCAAAGGGCAAAAATTCCGCACGCAGGCGGGCAAGGTGCTGGAAGCGCAGTTCAAGGCGCTGGGAGCGGGGGCCGCAACCATTCCGTTCGGGGAAACCTACACCGCCCTGCAGCAGGGAACGGTGGACGGCCAGGAAAACACCTGGAACAACATCGACACGCAGAAGTACGAGGAAGTGCAAAAGTACCTGCTGGTGTCCAACCACGGGCGGATCGACTACATCGTCCTGACCAACAAGCAGTGGTACAGCGCCCTGCCCGAAGACATCCGCAAGGCCTTCGACGAATCGATGGCGGAAGCGACCGCATACGAGCGGGAGCTGGCCGTCCAGTTGGACAAAGGCTCCGAAGAGAAGCTGCGCGGCTCCGGTAAAATGCAGGTGATCGATCTCAGCGAAGCGGAACGGGAAAACTTCGTCAAAGCAATGGAAGCGCTCTACAGCGAGTTTGAAAAGACGATCGGCAAGGAGTTTATCGACGGCGCCCGTCAGCTGTAACGACCGCGGGCGGCTTTCAAGAAACAGACGGGGCACCGTTTCCGCCGGGGACCGGTGCCTTGGGGGAACCAACCAAACCGGGGAGGTTGAAAGTGATGTCCAAATGGCGGGAACGGTATGCCGCTTTTGAAGATTGTCTCGCCGGCTCGCTGATCGTGATCGGCGTTGCCTTGATTTTCTATGGAGTGGTGTGCCGCTACTTGTTTAACAGCCCGAAAGCGTGGGTCGACGAAATTTCCACCTACTTCGTCGTCTGGGGAACGCTGATCGGCTCGGCGGTTGCCTTGAGGGAAGGGCATCACATCCAGGTGGACGTCCTGTACGACCGCCTGCCTTCCTCCCTCCAGAAGGCGTGCAACGTGTTTGCCAATGCGCTTGGCGTTCTCTTCTGCCTCTGTTTCATCTTTTTCGGCGGCAAACTGCTGGCGCTCTACTGGAAGACGCAGCAGCAGTCCACCGATGTGGGGATTTTCCTCTGGATCGTCTATCTGGTGATCCCGCTCAGCGGACTGATGCTGGGCTACCGATTCCTTGACAACCTGCTGGCCAGCCTGAAACAAGAGGTGAAGATCGAGTGGAATGGATAGTGTTTCTCGTCTTTTTTCTGCTGCTGCTCCTGCGGGTTCCGGTGGCGGTCTCGCTGGTGGTGTCGGCCGCGCTCGCGCTCATGGACAGCGGGTTCAACCTGGACGTGCTGCCGCAAAAAATCTTTTCGTCGCTCAACGTTTCCACGCTGATGGCCATCCCCGGCTTTATTCTCGCCGGCGTCCTGATGGCGCGTGGCGGCATCTCCAAAGCGCTGATCGACGCGCTCAGGGCGTGGGTGGGCCATTTTTCCGGCGGGCTGTCCGTCGTCACCGTTCTCGCCTGTGCGGTCTTTGCCGCCATCTCCGGTTCCAGTCCGGCGACCGCCGCCGCCATCGGAGCGATCATGATCCCGGGAATGGTGGAGGCCGGGTACAGCAAGCGATACGCGATGGGCCTCGTGGCCGCCTCCGGCACGCTGGGGATTCTCATCCCGCCGTCCATTCCGCTGATCGTGTACGGAACGGTGGCCGAGGAGTCCATCGGCAAGCTGTTTATGGCCGGGTTTTTGCCGGGACTGTTTCTGACTGCCGTCCTCGTGGTGGTGGCCATCGTGTACGCCCGCTGGAAAAACTTCGGCCGCCTGCCGAAAGCGAGCTGGCACGACCGCTTCGTCTTGAGTGTCAGGGCGCTTCCCGCCGCACTGCTACCGCTCTTGATCCTCGGCTCCATCTACAAGGGGATCGCGACGCCGACGGAAGCCTCCGTGGTCGCCTGCGTCTACTCCCTGCTCGTCGCCGTGTTCGTCTACCGCCAGATCACGTGGAAGGACGCGCGGACGATCCTGCGGGAGACGGTCAACACCAGTTCGATGGTGTTCTTCATCATCGCCGGCGCCACCGTCTTCGGCCTGTACCTGACCAATGAGCAGGTTCCGCAAAACATCGCCGCCTGGATCATGGAAGGCGACATCAACAAATGGACGTTTTTGATCGCGTGCAACATCCTGTTCTTCATCATGGGCATGTTCCTGGAGCCGACCTCCATCATCCTGATCACCCTGCCGATCTTCCTGCCGATTTTGAAGCTGCTGGGGATCGACGTCATTCACTTTGCAATCATCATGACCGTAAACATGGAATTGGGGATGGTGACGCCTCCTGTCGGCCTGAACCTGTTTGTGGTCAGCGGCATCGCCAGGGCCAAGCTGGAAGAGGTGGTCAGGGGGATCATGCCGTTTATCGCCCTGATGATCCTCGTCCTGGTCGTCATTGTCGTCTGGCCGCAGCTCTCGCTCTGGCTGCCGGTGCAGATGGCCAACTGAGCGGGAATTGACTGGAAGCGGCCGATTCTGTAAAAATGGGAGATAGTTGCCAACAGGCGTACGGGAAAAGCACACGATTGTCAGGAGGATACACCCATGAAGCGAAGCCACTTGCGATTACATGACCGTTCCACGCTGCTTGAGCGGGTCGTCTCCCGTCTAAGGGAAGCGATTCTCAGGCGGGAGTTTCAGCCGGGGGAACGGCTCGTGCAGGAGGAGCTGGCCGAAGCCATGGGCGTCAGCCGGATGCCGGTCCGGGAGGCGCTGCGCCAACTGGAAAAAGAGGGGCTGGTCACGCTGGAGCCGCACAAGGGAGCCATCGTGACACCGGTGACATCCGATGACATCGAAGAGATTTACTATCTGCGCTCGGTGTTGGAAGCGATCGCGGTGGAACGCTCCCTGCCCCATCTGACCGATGACGACAAACGGATGCTTGGGCAGTTGGTCGAAGAGATGGAGCAGGCCGTCAAACGGGAGGACGCGGAGCAGTTCATCGCGAAAAACGCCGAATTTCACCGTTTGATCCGCAAGGGATGTCGCTGGCGCAGGGCGCACATGATCCTGGAGATGCTGTGGCACGGCTTTCCGCCGCACACGCCCGGCATGCTGCCGGGGCAGATGGAGCGGTCGCAGGCCGAGCACAAGGAGATGCTGGAGCTGATCGAATCAGGTGATGCCAAGCGGCTGTCCGAAGTGATCCGCAAACACATCTTGCGTACGGGGGAAGCGTTTAAGGAACACCTGGCGCAGGACGAGTAACCGAGCGATACATGTGTGGGGATTGTTTTTTCAATCCTTCACAATTTTTCTTTGCATTGGATCCAATATCCAATATCCGAGTTGAGCCAGAGGAGGAGCTTGTAATGGGAAAGGTTTTGGAACATCACAGCAAACGGTTGATTCGTCAGGTTGGCGTCCCGACGCCGGAACACTGGGTGGCGGACACCGCCGCGGAGGCGGAAGCAATCGCCAAACGATTCGGCAAGCCGGTGGTGCTGAAAGCGCTGGTCCCGGTCGGGAAGCGGGGCAAGGCGGGGGCCGTCACCTTTGCAAAGACGCCGGAAGAAGCGAGAGAGCGGGCCCGGGAACTCTTGGGCATGACGGTCAGCCACTTTCCGGTCGACAAGATCCTGGTCGAGGAAATGCTGGAGATTGCCAAGGAACTGTACGTCTCCATCACCATTGACAAGCAGAAACAACTGCCGGTGATCATCGCCTCGACCGAAGGGGGCGTGGAGGTGGAAGAGCTGGTGGCCGAGCATCCCGACAAGGTGGTGATCGAGCACGTCGATCCGCTGACGGGGCTGGCCGACTACAAGACGAGAGAGGTGTGGAGCCGCCTCGGCTTAAACGGCAGGGAACTGCTGCAGGCGAGCGACGTCCTCGCCAGGCTGTACGCCGCTTTTCTCCGCTACGACTGCCAACTGCTGGAGATCAATCCGCTCGCCGTCACCGCACAGGGCTCGCTGGTGGCCGCCGCATCGGTGATGGCCGTCGACGACGCCGCGATGTTTCGGCAGAAGGGGCTGGAGGGGCTGGTCGAAGTGGGCGGCGAACGGGCGTGGCGTCCGCTGACGGAGCTGGAAAAGCGAATGATCGCCGTGAATGACGCCGATTACCGGGGGACCGCCCGCTACACGGAGATGGACGGCGGGGATATCGGCTTCATGTGCGGCGGCGGCGGGGGCAGCCTGCTCAGCTTTGACGCGCTGGTCGACCTGGGCGGCCGGCCGGCCAACTACTCGGAAACGGGTGGCAATCCCCCGGAAGAAAAAGTGTACGGCCTGACCAGAGGAATCCTCTCCAAGCCCGGCGTCAAAGGGCTGTTTGTCGCCCACAACATCACCAACAACACGCAGATCGACGTAATGGCCCGGGGGATCGTACGCGCGTTGGCCGACATGGGCATCGATCCCCGGACGTTTCCCGTCGTCGTGCGGGAAGCGGGCGTCAACGACGCGCTGGGCAGACAGATATTTACCGAGGCGGGCGTGGAGTACTACGGCGAAGAGGTGACGATTTGCGAAGCGGCAGCTGCGATGATCGCGCGTATGCAGTCCGCCTATCCGGACTTGTACGCGTAAAACGGGAAAACGAGGAGGAGAGAGTATGGCCATTTTGATAGACAAGCGCTCGCGCATTGTCATCCAGGGAATCACCGGGCGGGAAGCGACGATGGTGACCCGCCACACGCTCGATTACGGCACCAACGTTGTGGCCGGGGTGACGCCGGGGAAAAAGGGGCAGCACGTGCACGGGGTTCCCGTGTACAACACGGTGCGGGAAGCGGTTGACGCCCATCAGGCAGACACCAGCCTGGTTGTCGTGCCGCCCGCCTTTGCGCTGGATGCCGTGCGGGAAGCGATCGACAACGGCATCAAGGTGATCGTGGTGACGACGGAGAACATTCCGCAGCTGGACACGGTCAAGATGCTTCACCTCGCCAGGCAGAACGGCGTCCGGATCATCGGCCCCAACACGGTGGGCATGATCAACCCGAAAGACCGGGTGAAGCTGGGCTCGATCGGCGGCGACAACCCCGACCGCTGCTTCGTGCCGGGGCATGTCGGCGTGATCTCCCGCAGCGGCGGGATGACGGCGGAAACGTCGTGGATGGTAAAGCGGGCCGGATTTGGCGTCAGCACCAGCGTGGGCATCGGCGGCGACGCGCTGATCGGCACGACGATCCGCGACCTGCTGGAATTGTTCGAACGAGACCCGGATACGCATGCGGTCGTGACGTTTTCCGAACCGGGCACGACGTTTGAGGAAGAGGCGGCCGAGTTCGTCAAAAGCGGCGGCTTTCGCAAACCGCTGATTTCCTTCATCGCCGGGCGGTTTACAGAGCGGATGCCGGAGGGAACGGTGTTCGGCCATGCCGGGGCACTGATCTCCGGCAATGTGGGACGCCCGTCCGGCAAGGCGCAAAAGTTGCGGGAGGCGGGGGCCCACGTGGTGGAGCGATACGATGATTTGATCGAGGTCCTGCAATCCGTATTGGCGGCAAAGGAGGCGAAGTAAATGTCACTGAGCAGACAACTGGCCGGTTTTATCGCCTGGACCCGCTATGAAGACCTGCCGGCGGAGACGGTGGCGTTCACCAAACTGTGCATCCTGGACTGGCTCGGCTCCGCGCTGGCCGGCGCGGCCAAACCGCCGGTGCGGATGATTGACGAGCTGGCGAGGGAGTTGGGGGGGAGCGGACAGGCGACGCTGGTCACCGGCGGCAGGTCGTCGGTCGCCAACGCGGCACTGGTCAACGGAGCCGCCTCTCACGTCGTTGAACTGGACGACATCCACAAGCAGTCGATCATTCACGCCGCCACCGTCGTCATCCCGGCGGCGCTGGCCGTTGCCGAGTGGCTGAACAGAAGCGGCAAAGAACTGATCGCGGCGGTCGCGGTCGGCTACGACGTCTGTTTCCGCGTCGGCGAGGCGGTCAGCCCGTCTCACTACCGTTTCTGGCACAACACCGCCACCTGCGGCACGTTTGGCGCAGCAGCGGCAGCGGCCTCCCTGCTTCGACTGGACGAGGAGCAGATCGTCCACGCGCTGGGCAATGCGGGGACGCAGGCGGCGGGACTGTGGGAGTTTATCGTCGACGGTGCGATGTCCAAACAGCTTCACACCGGCAAAGCGGCGATGAACGGGCTTTTGGCCGCCCTGTTGGCGCAAAAAGGGTTTACCGGCCCCTCCCGCATCCTCGAAGGGGAGCGCGGCTTTTTCCGGGCGATGGCGGAAACCGTTGACGAGTCGCGGATTACCGACCGGCTGGGGGAGCATTTCAAAATTACAGAAAATTCATTCAAGATTCACGCTTCCTGCCGCCACACCCATCCCGCCGTCGATCTCGCCCTCAAGCTGCGTCAACAGTCCGGCATCCGTACGGAGGAGTTGCGCCGAATCCGGGTGGGCGGCTATCGGTCGGTGCTGGCGATCACCGACAATCCCGACCCGCAGACCGTGTACGCGGCCAAGTTCAGCCTGCAGTTCTGCGTCGCGCTCGCCCTCGTCAAGGGCAGGGCGGGACTGGCCGACTTCAGCGGGGAGACGCTGCACGATCCGGCAGTCCGCTTACTGATGGAGCGGGTGGAGCTGACGCTTGACCCCGACGTGGATGCCGCTTATCCGGAGCGGTGGGGATCCAGCATGGAAGCGGAGACAGTGGCGGGAGAAGTGCTGCGCCTCGTGGCTGATTACCCGAAGGGGGACCCGGAAAACCCGGTGACGGCTGCGGAATTGACGGATAAGTTCCACGACCTGGCCGCCCATTTGCCCGAGGACACAAGGCGAAGCTACCTGGAGACGATCCTGCACCTGGAAACGATCGCGGACGTCGGCCGATTTTGGGACGAAAGGAGCCGCGTGTCGTGAACGAACTGTCCACCCGCCGCTTCTTTCTCGCCCGGCTGCACTCCCTGACCGGACTTGTGCCGCTCGGCCTGTTTTTGCTGGAACACCTCTACTCCAACGCCATCGCCTTGATGGGACAGGAGGCGTACGACCGGCATGTCCAGACGTTGTCGGGCATCCCCTTTCTGCCGGTCGTCGAGGTGCTGTTCATCGCGCTGCCGCTCTTGTATCACGCGGTGTACGGCATCTACATCGGGATGATGGCGAAAGTCAATCCGTACCGCTATGCCTACCGGCAGAACTGGCTGTTCGTCGCGCAGCGGGTGAGCGGGGGGATCACGCTGGTGTTTGTGCTCTACCACATTTGGGCGTTTCGCCTCTCCAGCCTGCTGTTTGATGCGCCCGTCAACTACGAGGCTGTCCAGGCCCATCTGCAAAACCCGTTCATTTTTGCCTTTTACGTGCTGGGTGTGGTCGCCACCACGTTTCACTTTTCCAACGGATTGTGGACCGGTTTGATTACCTGGGGAATCACCGTCGGCCCGCGGGGGCAGCGGATTTCCTCGGTCCTGCGTACGCTCTTGTTCGCCGGCCTGTGCGGCGTCGGGGTGGGGGCGCTGATCGCATTTTGGTAAGAAGGGAGGATGTGTCATGAACGAAAGCATCATCGTCGTCGGCGGCGGACTGGCCGGCCTGATGAGCGTGATCAAGATTGCGGAAGCGGGAGGAACGGTCAAGCTCTTTTCTGTCGTGCCGGTCCGCCGCTCCCACTCCGTCTGCGCGCAGGGGGGCATCAACGGCGCGGTGAATACGAAAGGGGAAGGCGACTCCGCCTGGGAACACTTTGACGACACGATTTACGGGGGAGACTTTTTGGCCCATCAGCCGCCGGTTAAAGCGATGTGCGAGGCGGCACCGGAGATCATCTACCTCTTGGACCGGATGGGTGTGCCATTCAACCGCACGCCGGAAGGGCTGATCGACTTCCGCCGGCTCGGCGGGGCCAAGTATTCCCGCACCGCCTTTGCCGGCGCCACCACCGGCCAGCAGATTCTCTACGCCCTGGATGAGCAGGTGCGCCGCTTCGAATCGGAAGGGCGGGTGGAAAAGTTTGAATATTGGGAAATGCTTTCCCTCATCCTCGATGACGAAGGGGTCTGTCGAGGCATCGTCGCTCAGGATCTCAAGTCGATGGAGATCAAGGAGTTCCCCGCCGATGCGGTAATCCTGGCGACCGGCGGCATCGGGATGATTTTCCGGAAGAGCACCAACTCGCTGATCAACACCGGCAGTGCCCACAGCATCGCCTACCAGCAGGGGGTGCATTACGCCAACGGCGAGTTCATCCAGATTCATCCGACCGCCATCCCCGGCGACGACAAGCTGCGGCTGATGTCGGAATCGGCGCGCGGGGAGGGAGGGCGCATCTGGGTCTACAAGGACGGCAAGCCGTGGTACTTTCTGGAGGAAAAGTACCCGGCATACGGCAACCTGGTGCCGCGGGACATCGCCACGCGGGAGATTTTCCACGTCTGCGTCGACCTGAAACTGGGCATCAACGGAGAGAACATGGTCTACCTCGACGTGTCCCACCTGCCGAAGCGGCAGTTGGAGCAGAAGCTGGGCGGCATTCTCAGCATCTACGAGAAGTTTGTCGGCGACGATCCGCGCAAGGTGCCGATGAAGATTTTCCCCGCGATGCACTACTCCATGGGCGGTCTGTGGGTGGATTACAACCAGATGACCAACATCCCCGGCCTGTTCGCCTGCGGCGAGTGCGAATTTCAATACCACGGCGCCAACCGGCTGGGGGCCAATTCGCTGGTGTCGGCGATCTACGGCGGGATGGTGGCGGGGCCGAAAGCGGTCGAGTACGTCCGCGGCCTGAAGAAGTCGGCCCAGGACCTGTCGCCCAACCTGTTCGCCGCCGAGCGCAGGCGGCAGGAAGCGTACATGGAGCGCATCTGCCGGATGGACGGCTACGAGAACCCGTACCAGCTCTATGTGGAGATGAGCGACTGGATGGTGGACAACGTAACCGTGGTCCGCTACAACGACCGCCTGCAAAAAACGGACGAGAAGCTGCAGGAGCTGCTGGAGCGCTGGCAGAAGATCGGCGTGGACGATACCTCCGACTGGTACAACCGGACGGTGACGTTTGTCCGCCAGTTGTGGAACATGCTGCAGTTGGCCCGGGTGATCACGCTGGGAGCGCTCCACCGCAACGAGAGCAGGGGCGCTCATTACAAGCCGGAGTTTCCCGAGCGCGACGACGCCAACTGGCTGAAGACAACGCTCGCCATTTACACGCCGGAGGGGCCGCTTTTCCGCTACGAACCGGTCGATCTCGCCTACATCCAGCCGCGCCCCCGGCGCTATGACATCGTGAAGGAAGCGGCGGACCGGGCATCCGACCGGGGCTCCGCGGCCGCCCGTCAACAGGCTTAGAGAGGAGGGTGCCGGGATGAACACGGTGCAGATGAAGGTAAAGCGGCAGGACCAGCCGGACGGCGAACCGTACTGGGAGGAGTTTGTCGTCCCGTACCGGCCGAACATGAACGTGATCGCCGCGTTGATGGAGATTCAAAAGAACCCGGTGAATGCGGCGGGCCGACAAGTGAGGGCCGTCGTCTGGGAGTCCAACTGTCTGGAAGAGGTGTGTGGAGCGTGCAGCATGGTGATCAACGGCAGGGTCAGGCAGGCGTGCTCCGCTTTGGTCGACAAGCTGGAACAGCCGATCTGCCTGGAGCCGATGGCCACGTTTCCCGTCGAAAAAGACCTGGCGGTGAACCGCAAGCGAATGTTTGACGCGCTGCAGAGCATCAAGGGCTGGATCGCAATCGACGGCACCCACGCCCTGGGCCCGGGACCGCGTGTCTCGCAGGAGCAACAGCAGGAGCTGTACGCGTATGCCACCTGCATGACCTGCGGCTGCTGTCTGGAGGCTTGTCCGAACGTCAACGACCGCTCCCCCTATCTCGGGCCGCAGGCGATGGCGCAGATCCGCTATTTCAACGCCCATCCCACCGGGGCGATGATGAAGGAACAGCGCCTGGACGCAGCGATCAGCGACGGGGGGATCGCCAACTGCGGCCAATCGCAAAACTGCGTCCAGGTCTGCCCCAAAGGGATTCCGCTGACCACGGCCCTGGCTGAAGTAAATCGGGATGCCAACCGGCATGCCTGGAAGAGGTGGTTTTTCTCATGAGAGAAATCAAGTATGACGCCATTGTGGAGGCAGTGGCTGACATGTGCCAGCGGGCCAACTACGACCTCGGCGCGGATGTCGTCCAGGCGTTCCGGCAGGCGCTTCGTTCGGAAGTGTCGGAGACAGGCCGGGACGTGCTGTCACAGTTGATGGAAAACGCACAGATCGCCGCCCGGGAACGGGTGCCGATGTGCCAGGATACCGGCGTTGCCGTCTTTCTCGTGGAAGTGGGGCAGGACTGCCGGATCGTCGGCGGCAGCCTGTACGACGCGATCAACGACGGGGTGCGCAAGGGATACAGAGAGGGGTATCTGCGCAGTTCCATCGTCGGTCACCCGCTGGAACGGGTCAATACAGGAGACAACGCTCCCGCCGTCACGCACGTGGAACTGGTGCCGGGCGACAAACTGACCATCCACTTCTCCGCCAAGGGCGGCGGCAGCGAAAACATGAGCGCGCTCAAAATGCTGAAGCCGTCCGATGGGGTGGAGGGGGTCAAAGCGTTTGTACTGGAGACGGCGCGGAACGCGGGTCCCAACGCCTGCCCGCCGATGGTCGTCGGCGTGGGCATCGGCGGAACATTTGAAAAGGCGGCCTACCTGGCGAAGAAGTCTCTGTTTCGGCCCATCGGCGAGCGCAGCCCCCGGCCGGAAATCGCCGTACTGGAGGAGGAACTGGTGGAGATGTGCAACAAACTGGGAATCGGCCCGCAGGGAATGGGCGGCCGGACGACGGTACTGGACGTCAAGATCGAGATTTACCCCTGTCACATCGCCTCCCTGCCCGTTGCCGTCAACATCAACTGCCACGCCAGCCGGCACAAGGAAGCCGTACTGTGAAACGGAGCAAGATAGCCAACCGGGAGGAGGAGCAACACGATGGCAGTCAAACACATTACCGCCCCGTTGACGGATGAGGCGGTGGCCAGCCTGCGAGCGGGCGACCGGGTGCTGATCAGCGGCGTGGTCTACGCGGCGCGGGACGCCGCCCACAAGCGCATGATCGAAGCGTTGGATCGCGGAGAGCCGCTCCCGTTTGACGTCAGCGGGCAGGTGATCTACTACGTCGGTCCAACTCCGGCCAAACCGGGGCAGGTGGTCGGCTCGGCCGGCCCGACGACGAGCGGCCGCATGGACAAATACGCGCCCAGGCTGCTCGCGCTGGGGTTAAAAGGGATGATCGGCAAAGGCTATCGCAATCAGGAAGTAAAAGAGGCGATGGCGAAACACAAGGCGGTTTACTTTGCGGCGGTAGGCGGCGCGGGCGCGCTGCTGGCGAAAGCAATCAAGGTGCAGGAGCTGGTGGCCTACGAAGACCTCGGCCCGGAAGCGGTGCGCAAGCTGGTGATCGAGCAGTTTCCGGCCGTGGTGATCAACGATATGTACGGCAATGACCTGTACCGGCAGGGCGTGGAACAGTACCGGGAAGAGTGGGGAGGGGGCGGAAGATGACGCTGGTTCGTTCGTGGATGTTTGTGCCGGGCAACAACCGGCGGCGGCTGGAAAAGGTGAGGGAGCTGGCGGCTGACGTGATCATTTACGATTTGGAAGACGCCGTGCCGCTTCAGGAAAAAGCGAGCGCACGGGACATGGTGCGCCAGGCGGTACAAGAAAACGGCAGCCGTCCCCAATACGTGCGGGTGAATGACCCGACCACGCCGTTTTACCTGGACGACCTATACGGCATGATCGGGCACGGACTGACGGGAATCGTTTTGCCAAAAGCGGCAAACCGTCAGCAGATTCTGGCTGTGGAAGCCCACCTGACGCAGCTGGAGAATCACGGGAATCTGCCGTGCGGCTCGATGGAGATCGTCCCCCTGATTGAAACGGCGTCTGGTCTCTACCACGCCTATGACATCGCCTCGGCTAGCGCCAGGGTGAAGCGGCTGGCGTTCGGTTCGGTCGACTTTGCCCTCGATATCGGCGCCCGGCTGACGCGGGAAGGAACGGAACTTTTGTTTGCCCGCTCCCAGTTGGTGGTGATCTCCCGGGCAGCCGGCATCGAACCGCCGATTGACGCCGTTTTCGTGGACGTCAAAGATGCGGAGGGACTGCAAAATGATGCCCGCCTTGCGAGACAGCTCGGTTTTCAGGGCAAGCTGGTGATCCATCCCGACCAGATCCCGATTGTCCATGACGCGTTTTCCCCGACGGCGGAGGAAATAGCGGAGGCGAAAGCGGTCGCCGCCGCCTTTGACGAAGCGCTCGCTTCCGGCAGCGCCGCCATTTCTGTCAACGGAAAACTGGTCGACTACCCCGTGGCGGAGCGGGCCAAGCGGATCCTCCGGCAGGCGGAAGCGCTCCAGCACCTCCGCACTTGACCCCGCGGCCCCGATGTGATACAGTACGACCAAATGGAATAGCACTTGTTTTCTAGGGTTCCGCAGCGTTGGCTGGCCTGGTCCGAGAGAAAACACACAGCCGCATTGGCTGTGACACGGAGGGATAAAAGCCCGGGAGATATCGTTGTGCTGGCGATACCCCCGGGTTTTTTGCTGCGCTGGAAAAAACGAGAGGATAGGAGGAGAGAGACGTGAACAGAGAATGGGCCATGGTGTTCATTGCGGCTGTGTTTGAAGTGCTGTGGGTGATCGGGTTGAAACACGCGTACGATCTTTGGACGTGGCTGGGAACGGCAGCGGCCATTGGCGTCAGCTTTTTCCTGATGATCAGGGCTGGTCAGACGCTGCCGGTGGGCACCGTATACGCCGTCTTTGTCGGCATGGGCACGGCCGGCACGGTATTGGCCGACATCGTCTTTTTCGGCGAGCCGTTTCAGTGGTTGAAAGTGCTCCTGATCATGCTGCTGCTGGGGGGCGTCGTCGGATTGAAGCTGGTGACCCATGAGAAACCGGCAGAGAACGTGAAAGGAGGGGAGACATAATGGCCTGGTTCTGTCTAATCGCCGCTGGCATTTTCGAGATGACGGGTGTCGCGATGATCAACAAATGGAACCTCGATCGGACCTGGCTGACGCTGATCCTGCTGCTCGCCAGTTTCGGAGCCAGCTTTTTGTTCCTTTCCCTCGCGATGAAAACCCTGCCGATGGGGACGGCCTATGCGGTCTGGACCGGCATCGGCACGGCAGGCGGCGCCATTTTGGGCATGGTCCTGTACGGCGAGTCTGCCGATTGGCGTCGGGTGCTGTGTATTGGCGTCATCCTTGCCGCTGCGGTCGGATTGAAGCTGATCTCCTGACCGCCCCCATCTGTCTGTTGACATTCAACATGGCGCCGGTGATAATGGCGTCCGACACACCGGGTGCCTGCATTATGGCTGCCGTCATCGCTGTAACTGCGACGTCCACCACCAGATTGATGCCGCCAGCACGACAACCCACAACCAAAAGGGGGCTGGGGGGATGTGTTGTGCGGCAAGTGGACGTTTGTCATACTGTTGCTCGGACAAGCTGACAGTCATCAGTCCGCAAAGGAGGAACGCACATGAAATTCATCGACAATCGAGGAATCACCGATCCCCGCATCAACCTGGCAATCGAGGAATACGCCTTAAAGCACCTGCCTGCCGATGAAGATTACCTGTTGTTTTACATCAACGAACCGTCCATCATCATTGGGAAAAACCAGAATACGATCGAAGAGATCAATGCCGACTACGTCAACGAACACGGGATTCACGTGGTGCGCCGGCTGTCGGGAGGCGGCGCCGTCTATCACGACCTCGGCAACCTCAACTTCAGTTTTATTACCAATGACGACGGGGAGTCCTTTCACAACTTCCGCAAGTTTACCGATCCGGTCGTTCGCGCTCTGCGCCAGATGGGCGTCGACGCGGAGCTGACGGGCCGCAACGACATCCAGGTGGGCGAGCGGAAAATTTCCGGCAACGCCCAGTACGCCGCCAAAGGACGCATGTTCAGCCACGGCACGCTGCTGTTTGACTCCGACCTGGAGCGTGTCGTCTCCGCGCTGAACGTGAATCCCCTAAAAATCCAGTCAAAAGGGATCAAGTCGATTCGCAGCCGGGTCGCCAACATTTCGGAATTTCTGCCCAGCCCGATGACGATCGAAGAGTTCAAGAAGGAGCTGCTCGTCTTTATCTTCGACGGCAAACCGGTGGAGGAATATCCGCTCACCGACGAGGATTGGGCGAACATCCACGAGCTGTCCCGTTCCTGCTACCAGAGCTGGGAGTGGAATTACGGAAAATCGCCGAAAAGCAACTTCCGGCAGTCCCGCCGGTTTGACATCGGGACGGTGGAGGTGCGGTTGGAGATCGAGAAGGGGCGCATCAAGGAAGCCAAAATCTACGGGGACTTCTTCGGAATGAGGGACGTGTCGGAAATCGAGGCCGTGCTTCGCGGCGTGCCATACGACAAGCAAGCGGTGGCGGATGTGCTTGCTGGCATCGACATCGAGCCGTTTTTCGGAAAATGGTCGCGTGAGGAACTGCTGTCGCTGCTGTTCTGACGAATACGCCTTTGACCACTCGTCCGCAGCGCATGAGAGATCGGGCCCGCTCGCTCGCTTGACGCCCAGCACAGAAGCGGATGAAGTCGGCTCCAAAACGAGACGCGGGCAGGGGACAAACATCTGGGTATTTCGAGGAAGTGAGACTTGTGTCCCCTGTTGATTCCCGCGTCTTCGTTTTTTCACTGAGTCGGTCGTCAAAGGAGCTCGCTTGGCCCATCCCGCCATGCGATGCCCATTGTCTTTTCGCTTTGGTTGATGAATAGGCACGCCTTTCGGCCTGGAAATCATTTTTTGTGGACGCTAACTCAATGAACCGTTTGTCTTCAGTCTGAAACCTCCCGAAAACGGGAGGTTTCAGTGCTGATTGAACGCAGTGGCGCCCGTTATGCCGAAATGGCCGGCGATTTTTCGTCCGACAGGGCAGGCGGATGAAACTCGTTCTCGTGCTTGGCGATGACCACCGCAGCCACGCCGTTGCCGATCAGGTTGGTGATGGCACGGGCTTCCGACATAAAGCGGTCGACACCGAGCAGGAGCGCGATGCCCTCGACCGGGATCATCGGGAACGCGGCCAGCGTTGCCGCCAGGGTGATGAAACCGGAGCCGGTGACGCCGGCTGCCCCTTTGGACGTGAGCATCAAAATGCCGAGCAGGGTCAGCTGCTGCCAGACGGACAGGTCGACGCCGTATGCCTGCGCGATGAACAGAGCGGCCATGGAGAGGTAAATGGACGTGCCGTCCAGGTTGAACGAATATCCGGTGGGCACGACCAGACCGACAACCGATTTGGAACAGCCGTATTTTTCCAGACGCTCCATCATGCGGGGCAGCGCCGATTCGGACGACGAAGTGCCCAACACCAGCAGGATTTCTTCGCGAATGTATTTGATAAACGAGAAAATGTTAAAGTTGAAGAAGCGGGCAATCAGCCCCAGCACCACGACGATGAACAAAAACATCGTGATGTAGACCGACCCCATCAAGAGGCCCAGTCGTTTCAGGGAGTCGAGGCCAAAGGTGCCGATGGTGTAGGCCATCGCTCCGAATGCCGCGAGCGGGGAGACTCTCATGATCATGTTGACGACGCCGAAGAATCCGTGCGCCAGCTTGTCAAACAGGTTGATCACCGGTTGGGCGGCGGAGCCCATGGCTGCGAGCGACAGGCCGAACAGGACGGCGAAGAACAGGATGGGCAGCAGTTCGCCTTTGGCCATGGCGTTGACCACGTTGTCCGGAATGATTCCGACGAGGAAGTCGATAAAGCCGTGACTGGTCTCCTCAGCCGCTTTCGTGTACTTGGAGATGTCAGCGCCGCTAAGGCCGGTCTTGTCAAAGCCGACGCCCGGCTTGATGATGTTGACCACGACCAGGCCGATGGCCAGCGCGATTGTGGTAACGATTTCAAAATAAATCAGCGCCTTGCCGCCGATTTTTCCCACCTTCTTCATGTCGCCCATGCCGGCGATGCCGTTGACGACGGTGAAGAAGACGATCGGCGGGATGACCATTTTGATCAACTTGACGAATACGTCTGCCAACACTTTCAGTTCAGCCCCGAACTTGGGCGCAAACTGGCCGACGAGAATACCGAGGATAATGGCGATCACGACCTGCACGGTCAGGTTTTTAAAAATACGCATAAGTCCCCTCCCTTTTACGCACAATGAAAGCGCTTTACATTCTCTGTACTTGCATTCTAAAGAATTGCTGGAATATTGGAAATGATACGGTCATATTGGTTGTTTTGGTCTTTTTGGTCACAGAGCATGCGGGGAGCGGAGACAAGAAAAATGCCCTTGGCCCGCCAATCCGGCAAGCCAAGGGCTGTATGGGTGCGGGGAATTTTTTCGACATCAGGTGCCGATATGGCCTGCATCGCGAGCGGAAGCGGCGGGTGCTGCGGATGGTGCGGCTGCATCCAGCCACTGTCTGTACCGGTCCCAAGCCTCTCGGGAATCTAGCGCCTGGCGGGCCGCGGCCACACCTTCATCCAAGGTCGGGACGCGCCCGGTGATCCACAGCCGCAGGGCGCTGTTTAGGAGCACCATGTTGCGGTAGGCAGGTTCGGCTGTTCCGTTCAGCACCGCTTCCGCCGTCTGCCGCTGCAGCTCCGGCGTCCAGTCGGTATCCGGCGCTTCCGCCTGCAAGCCGAGCGAGGCCGGATCGACGACGAAGGGACGACAGCTGCCGTTTTCCACGATCAAGGCGCGGCTCGGTTTGGCGGCGGACACGTCTTCGGAGCCTTCCATGCCCTGCACGACGATTCCCCGTTCCACTCCGAGACGGAGCAGCAGTTCCGCCACTTTTTCAAATACCGTGCCGTGGAAGATGCCGATGGCCATGGACGGAGAGTCGGCTGGCCGCAGCAGCTTTTCCACCGTGTTGAACAGGGTGCGGACGCCGAGCTCCAGCCGCAGGGGGCGCAGCTTGTGCAGCGCGGGACACCACGTTTCCGTGGGGACAATCAGGACGCCGCTGCGCTCGGCAGCCGACAAAAGCGCCTGCCTGTCGGCGGCATCCACGGATACGCCTGCGGTCTTTAACACGTCCGTCAGCGTGATGCCCCACTTGGGCGGCAGCGATGGACTGCCGTGCAGAGTGACCCGCTGCCCGCAAGCAGCCAGTACAAAGGCGGCAGGCAGCGTGGCCATAAACGATTTTCCCCGCCCGTCGTAGGGACCGGCGCAATCGAGACTGTCCGGAAACGAGACGGGCGACATGGTCCGGCGTAACACCTCCACAAACGCCGCCAATTCGTCCAGCGACTCCGATTTGATCCGCTCCGCCATCAGAAACGCGCCCATCTGTGCGGGTGTCGCGCTGCCGTTGAGAAACATCTCTGCCGCTATCGTTGCCTGTTCGTACGTCAGGTCTTTTGCGCCGCGTTTGCCGCGTCCCACTTCTTTTAACAGTTCATACATCGTGGCTGTCACCTCTCTCAAAATTGCGTCATTCACCGACCATTAACAATCGGGCCGCGTCCAACATATATACGATTAAGTATACAGGAATACTATGATTTTTGAGAAGTCGTACAACTAGGTGGACTGGTCGCTGCAGAGCGTCTCTTTTGCTCTACTGAACTCCGGGCCGCTGCGCTGTCGAATCGGGGACTGTAAAAGCGGGGGAACGAGCAAGATATAAGTGAACGGGGCGAAACAACCAATCGGAGCCATCTCGGTCCTATGATTGACATGAAACCAAAAGGTGTCATAAAATCAAAAAAGGAAACCATTTGGTTTCGTATTGCGTACAAGAGTTCCGCTCGGGTTTGCCCCAGGAAAAAGGGAAGCACACATATCAGGAGGTACGACGATGGAGAACAAAACCCCGCAAACCATTCCGGACATTCGACACACCCAGGTGTTCCATGCACCGATCCAGAAAGTGTGGGAAGCCGTTGCCACGGCGGAAGGTCTCGCCGCATGGTTCATGCCAAACGACTTTCAACCAGTGGTCGGTCACGAGTTTCACATAAATGCCGGTCCGTTCGGCATGTCCCCCTGCAAGGTGACGGAAGTGGACCCTCCCAACCGTCTGTCGTTTCACTGGGGGAAAGACTGGATCATTACGTTTGAACTGATAGACCTCGGCGGGAAAACGGAGTTTACGCTGATCCACTCCGGCTGGAATCCCGATACTGTCACGGAATTCGGCGAACCGCACACGATCGTGCGCGACCGCATGAATCAGGGCTGGACCGGCATTATCCAAAAACTGGGTAAGTATGTCGAGGGCTGACATGGCTGCGGCGCCGTCCAGACATGACGTCTTTCAGGCAATTGCCGATCCCACGCGCCGCCAGCTGCTGAAATTGCTGGGGGATCAGGAATTGCCGGTCACCGTGATCAGCGGACACTTTCCGATGAGCCGGACGGCCGTTTCCAAACACCTGCGCATTTTGGCCGAAGCCGGCCTGGTCAAAGGGAGGAAAGTCGGCAGGGAGACGCGCTACCGGCTTGATCCGGAACCGCTGCTCGCAGTGAAGCAGTGGCTTGCGTATTACGAGCGGTTTTGGGAGAACAAGCTGGCGATGCTCAAACACTACGTGGAGTCCGGCGAAACGGACGGCGTCGAGCCTGTCGCCCCGCGAACAGCGGTCCAGCCGACGAAACAGGAATAACCGCGCAGCCAGCTGCCGCCTGGCCTGACGCTGTGAAGAGAGTGCATGAAGACAGTCCAAGACGGTGCTTTCCCCGTTTTGGCCTGTCTTTTTTGTTGGGGAAGACGCATTTCCTCGGGGCCAGGGAGAGGGAACGCACGTGTTTACTGCTGCCTGTGCAGTTTGCTGATCTCGTCCATTAACGCCGAACCGATCATCGGGGCAAATGATTTGTACACCGGCTGCAGCGCCTCCCTCCAGACGGCCTGCTCCTGTGGTGTCAGCACGTGGATTTCCATGCTGCTCTCTTTGGTCAACTGCTTCCACTGCTGCTCGTTCATGGAGACGGCGATTTGGTCGCTGTAGGCCGTCGCCTCCTCCAACGCCTCGGTCAGCACGCGCTGTACGTCGGGGGGAAGCTTCTCCCAGAACGATTTGTTGATGATCACGGCATATCCCAGATAGCCGTGGTTGCTGACCGTCATGTATTTCTGCACCTGGTAGAGACGCTTGCTGTAGATGTTGGAGATGGTGTTTTCCTGGCCGTCCACCTCGTTGTTCGCCAGCTTGCGGTAGACGTCATTGAACGGAGCCCCCTGGGCTGTCGCCCCCAGCGTGCGAAACTGCGCTTCCAGCACGGGGCTTTGAATGATCCGGAAGCGCTGGCCGGCGAAGTCCTGCGGCGTGCGAATCGGTTTGTTGCTGGTCATCTGCTTGAAGCCGTTGCTCCAAAAGGCCAGTCCCTTCATGTTCAGCGGCTCCAGCGTCTCAAACAGCATCCCGCCGATCTTCCCGTGAAAGGCCTGCTCAACATCCTGCTGATCGCGAAACACGTAGGGCAGGTCCAGCACCGACCACGCCGGAATCCGGTTGGCCAGATTGGAAAAGGCGGGAGCAATCATCTGGATGTCGCCGCGCCGCAGCGCATCCATCTCCGTCTGGTCGGAGTGGAGGATACCGTTGGGAAATACCTGCACTTCCACCCGGCCATTGGACTTATCCTTGACCAGTTGGGAAAAACGATCCACGGCCAGACCCTTCGGCGTATTTTCCGCTACCACATGGCTGAACTTGATGATAATGCGCTCGCTCAGCCCTTCCTGCTCCTCGTCGTATCCCAGCGATGCAAACGGCAGGTCGCTGCGAAAGCCGATAATCACGGCGCTGAGCAGGCCCAACAGGACGAACGCGACAATGCTTGCGATTGATCTCACGGGCCGACACCTGCTTTACCATCGGTTGATTTGCTTCACGTACTGTACCAAAATATATGGTAGCAGGCAAACCTACCGGAAAGGAAGAACACTCCTGTTCAAGCGTCTGAAAATTAAGTGGAAAATCATGCTGCTGTCAGTCGGCATCGTGCTTTTTTCCCTCTTGATCGGCGGCATCATCATCGTGGGCAGCATCATTCGCCTGACCGAGGCGGAGTTGGGACAGCGGCTGATGACCACGGCGCGGACAGTGGCGGAAATCCCGCTCATCCAGAAAAGCATCCGGGAACCGGACGGCTGGCGGACCATCGCTCCGACCGCACGGCGGATTCGCATCGTCAACGACGTGACGTACGTGGTGGTCATGGACATGAACAGGGTCCGCTATTCCGATCCGCTGGACGAGCGCATCGGCACCGTCTTTCTCGGCAAAGACGCGGAGGAGGCGTTTGCCGAGCACACCTACATCCGCAAGGTGCGGGGGGAGCTGGGAACGGCGCTGCGGGCCTACGTGCCGATCATGAACACCGATCACCAGCAGGTGGGCGTGGTCATGGTGGGCCATCTGCTGCCGAGCATCCCGCAGATCCTCTACGACCAGCGGGAAAACATCGCGATCACGTTTTTTCTCTCCCTGCTGTTTGGCATCTGGGGTTCGTACCGGCTCGCCCGTCACATGAAACGGCAGATGCTCAACCTGGAGCCGGAAGAACTGGCCCGCATGCTGGTGGAGCGCACCGCCACGTTTCACGCCATGCGCGAGGGCGTGATCGCGATCGACACGCAGGAGCGGATCACGATCGTCAACGACAAGGCCAAACAGATTTTCAACATCGAAGACGACGTGCTGGGCAGACCGATCCGCGAGGTGATTCCCGATACCGCGCTGCCGGAAGTGCTGGAGAAGCAGCAAAACTTTTACGACCACGAACTGCACGTCGGAGGGGCGCTGATCTGGTCCAACCGCTTTCTGATCAGGACCGACGGGAAAGTCGTCGGAGCGCTGGCCATTTTCCAGGACCGGACCGAAGTGGCGCGGATGGCGGAAGAGCTGACCGGCGTAAAGGCATTCGTCGACGCGCTCCGCGTGCAAAACCACGAGTACATGAACAAGCTGCACACAATCGCAGGACTTTTGCAGTTGAATCAGAAAGAGAAGGCGCTGCAGTACCTGTTTGAAATCAGCGAACAGCAGGAAGAGCTGACTGCATTTCTCTCGGCCAAAATCACGGATGAAAGCGTTTCCGGCCTGCTTTTGGGCAAGGTGAGCAGGGGCAAGGAACTGGGCATTCGCCTCGTCATCGACCGGCGCAGCAATCTGGAGCGCTTCCCGCCGTACATGGATCACCACAATTTCGTACTGATCCTCGGCAATCTCATCGAAAACGCGTTTGACGCTCTGGAGCAGACGGACAAACACGACAAGGAAGTCTACGTCAGCATCGAACAGGATGATGACATCTGCTCCATCCTGGTGGAAGACAACGGCATCGGCATGGATGACGAGACACGGCGGCGGATGCTGGAGCGCGGCTTCTCCACCAAGGCGGGGAAGAACCGCGGCCTGGGCCTCTACCTGGTGCAGCAGTTGGTGGCGAAGGGGCGGGGCGAACTGAGCTGCCAGTCGCAGCCAGGCGAAGGCACGAGCTTTTTGATTACCTTTCCGATGAAGGAGGCGGAAGCGTAGATGGGCGACCCATTTCGCGTGGTCGTCATCGAGGACGACCCGATGGTGCAGGAAGTGAACAGGCAGTTTATCGAACGGGTGCCGTCTTTCCGCGTGGTCGGCGCGGCCTCCAACGGAGCGGAAGGACTCGCCTTGGTGGAACAATTGAAGCCTGACCTGGTGATCATGGACATTTTCATGCCTGTGCTGGACGGCGTGCGCACCTTGCAGAAACTGCGCACAGCCAATCAGGCGGTGGACGTGATCGTGATAACGGCGGCCAAGGACAAACCGACGATCCAGGCGATGCTCCGCAACGGCGTGATGGATTACATCATCAAGCCGTTCAAGTTTGAGCGCATTCAGCAGGCGTTGGAAAACTACCGGGCGTTTCGCCAGCAGTTGGAGCAGGAGGGCACCGTCTCCCAGGCGGAGGTGGACCAGCTGTTGTTCCGCTCCGCCGCGAAAAGCCCCCGGGAGCTGGAGACGCTGCCGAAAGGGCTGCACATGCACACGCTGGAGCAGATTGTCCGCCATCTGCGCCAGGAAAAGCAGCCGCTGTCGGCGGAAGAGGTGGCAGAGCGGGTCGGTATCGCCCGCGTGACGGCGCGCCGCTACCTTGAATACCTGGAAAAGAGCGGACGGGTGAAACGGGACGTGGCATACGGCGGCGTCGGCCGGCCGACCAACCGGTACGTGCTGGTGTGACGCACTTTTCAAAAAATGGCGGTCAGGGGTACGGCAGGGCGGACCAAAAGTATCAATCAGTGAGGAGAATTCCGGATGAACAAGGGACACGCACTGAAACCAGGGGATACGATCGGGATCATCGCCCCGGCAAGTCCTCCGAAAACAATCGACAGCGTACACAAGGCCAAAGCTGAGCTGGAAGCGTTGGGATTCAAGGTAGTACTGGGAAGAACCTGCTATGACAGCTATGGCGGCTATCTGGCGGGAACGCCCGAACAACGGGCAGCCGAACTGAACGAGATGTTTGCCGATCCCGACGTCGACGCCGTGATGGCTTTGCGCGGTGGCTACGGTTCGCCGCAAATCCTGCATCTTCTCGATTACGACATGATTGCGCAAAACCCGAAACTGTTCATCGGGTACAGCGACATCACCGCGCTGCACACGGCGCTCCGGCAGGAGGCGGGATTGGCGACCCTGCACGGTCCCAACGCATCGCCCGGACTGCTCAGCGGGACCAACGCGTATACGCGGGAATGTCTGCTGCGCGCCATGACCAGCACCGAGCCGCTGGGCGAGATCGTCAACCCGCCGGGGGAGGAGATCGTCTGCCTGGTGGAAGGAGAAGCGTGCGGCGAGATCGTCGGCGGCAATCTCTCGCTGGTGGCGGCGCTGGCGGGCACGCCCTACCAGGTGGATGCAAAAGGCAAGCTGCTCTTCCTGGAGGATGTGGACGAGGAGCCGTACCGGGTGGACCGCATGCTGACCCAGTTGGCGCTGGCCGGCACGTTTGCGGAGTGCGCCGGGATCATCCTCGGCACGTGGAACAACTGCACGTCGAAAAAACAGGACAGCTTCACCGTCCTCGACGTCATTTCCAACATGATCGCGCCGTATCAAAAGCCGATGATCTGGAACCTGCAGGCGGGCCACGGCGAAAACAACGCCGCCCTGCCGTTTGGCGTGCAGGCGTATCTTGACGCGACAGGCTGCCGGCTGATCGTCGAAGAGGCGGTCGTCCGGTAAAGGGGCCAATCAGGCGTACTTGCGGAAGGCCGGATTGCTGTCAGGGACGGGGAGATGTTGGCGGCGTCAGGCCGCAGCATCACCGGCGGAATAAACAGCAGTTCCCAGCGTAATACTAACATCGTTCTGTAGCATCTTCATGCGAGGAAAGGATGAAGTGACGCCGAATGAGCACTGCTGTGACAGGAGTGAAAAGCCCTTCCCTGACAGATGTGTTGAACAAACAGGTTGCCAACTGGAGCGTCCTGTACATAAAATTGCACCACTACCACTGGTATGTGACAGGACCCCACTTTTACACGCTCCACGAAAAGTTTGAGGAACTGTACAACGAGGCGGCCGGCTACGTGGATGAACTGGCGGAACGGCTGCTGGCAATCGGCGGACAGCCGGTCTCGACGATGAAAGCCTGTCTGGAGCAGTCGACCCTGCGCGAAGCGGCGGGAGGGGAGACTGCGGAACAAATGGTTCAGGCGGTAGTCGCCGACTTCCGGCAGCTCATCCGCGAGTTGGAGGAGGGAATGTCCATCGCCGAACAGGCAAATGACCAGGCGACCAGCGACATGTTCCTTGAGATCAGCACCAGCCTGCAAAAACACGTCTGGATGCTGCAGGCGTTTCTCGGCAGGCGGCCGTGAAAAATCCCCCCTGGGCTGCGATAAGGCCAAAGGGGGGATTTTTTTCGCCAAACAAATGGTGACGCCCATGTTCTCCATGCTGATCGTGCAGGCCAGGAATGGTATGCACCTTTCTTGCCGAGAGACGCACCTCACGTGTTCCCAAAAAGCGGCCGCAGGTGGTACACTATTGTGGAACATCTAATGGACAAGAACGAGAAAGGATGTACGGTTCCCATGGCATCTCCTTACATCACATTCAGTCGCGAGCAGTGGAGAGGACTGCGGGCTTCCACGCCGCTTACCATATCAGACGAAGAATTGGCCTGTCTGCAGGGGTTGAACGAAAAGCTCTCCCTGTCGGAAGTGGCGGACATCTACCTGCCGCTCTCCCGGCTGTTGAACCTGTATGTGGGGGCCACCCAGGAACTGTATCATGCAACGCATACATTCCTCGGCAATCAGGACAAAAAGGTTCCGTTTATCATCGGCATCGCCGGCAGCGTCGCAGTCGGCAAGAGCACAACCGCCCGCATTTTGCAAACGCTTTTATCCCGTTGGCCCAATCATCCCAAAGTGGACCTGGTGACCACGGACGGTTTTCTCTACCCCAACCGCGTCCTCGAAGAGCGCGGCCTGATGAAGCGCAAAGGGTTTCCGGAAAGCTACAACACGAAGCGGCTGGTGTCGTTTCTGTCCGACGTCAAGTCCGGCGTGCCGGAAGTGGCTGCCCCTGTCTACTCCCATCTGGTGTACGACATCGTGCCCGGCGAGTGGCAAGTGGTCCGCGAACCGGATATCTTGATCGTGGAGGGGCTAAATGTCCTGCAGACGCCGATCGACGAAAAACAGCGCCGCGTCACGGAAGTCTTCGTCTCCGACTTTTTCGACTTCTCCATTTACGTCGACGCGCGTGAAGAGGACATCATGAAGTGGTACGTGGAGCGGTTCAAGCTGCTGCGCGAGACGGCCTTCTCCAACCCGGCCTCTTACTTCCGCCGCTATGCCAGCCTGACCGACGAAGAGGCGACAGAGGTGGCCACGAGCATCTGGATGGAGATCAACGGCATCAACCTGCGGAAAAACATCCTGCCGACGCGGGGACGCGCCCGACTGATCTTGGAAAAAGGGGCGGATCACATGGTCCAGAGCGTCAAGCTGCGCCGGCTGTAATCCGGTGAATCCCCAATCGCAAAAGGCCGATCCGGCTGGAGGATGTTTGCGGTGTGGACAACCCTGGTCCCTGGTACCGAAATGAGGAAAGGAACTGGTGACAGTGAAAATCGTCAGTGCCTGTCTGATTGGCTGTCAGTGCCGATATGACCAGCGCGCCTGTCTGGACGCGGAAACCGAGACGCTGTTCAAGGAAGGCAAGGCCATTCCCGTCTGTCCCGAGCAGATGGGCGGTCTGCCGACGCCGCGCACGCCGGCGGAGATCGTCGGCGGCGACGGTTTTGACGTCCTGGACGGGAAGGCCCGGGTAATCGACCGGAACGGCCGCGACGTGACGGACGCGTTTCTCGCCGGGGCCAGGCAGGCGCTCAAGCTGGCGCAGGCGGTGGGGGCCACGTCCGCCGTGCTGAAGGAAAACAGTCCCTCCTGCGGCAGTTCGTTTGTCTATGACGGGACGTTCTCCGGCAATAAAAAGGCCGGAGTGGGCGTGACGGCCGCGCTGCTGATCCGCAACGGCATCGCGGTCCAATCGGAGCAGAAGAAATAAACGGAAAAAACGGCGAGCGTTCTCTCCCTGATGCGCTGGCTGACCTGATCAAGCCGCCCAATGCGCGAACGAAAAAAAGGGCGGGGAAAAGAGAACATAAGGCCAGCCGGCGAAACCATGCAAACAGGCCCGAGGTGCTACCTCGGGCCTGGCTGTTTTCTATTTCGTTTCTACGGCGTGTCCGCCAAATTCGTTTCGCAGGGCAGCCACCACTTTGCCGTGGAAGGTGTCTTCCTCCAGCGAGCGGTAGCGCATCAAGAGGGACATCGCGATCACTGGCGTTGCCACTTGCAGGTCCAGTGCCGTCTCCAGCGTCCATTTGCCTTCGCCGGAGGAGTGCATGACGCCGCGAATGCTGTCCAGCTTCGCGTCTTTGCGGAAGGCCCGCTCGGTCAGATCCATCAGCCAGCCGCGGATGACGGAGCCGTTTGCCCAGACGCGCGCCACTTCGGCGTAGTCAAACGTGTAGCCGCTCTTCTCCAGCACCTCAAAGCCTTCGCCGATCGCCTGCATCATGCCGTACTCGATGCCGTTGTGCACCATTTTCAGGAAGTGTCCGCTGCCTGCTTCCCCTGCGTACAGGTAGCCGTTTTCAACAGTGATATCCTTTACCATCGGTTCGATATGGGCAAACGCCTCCTTGTCCCCGCCGATCATCATGCAGGCGCCGTGCCGCGCCCCTTCCATGCCGCCGCTTGTGCCGACGTCGAGGAAGTGGATGTCCTTTTGCTTAAGCTTGTGATAACGCTCAACCGACTGCTTGTAGTTGGAATTTCCGCCGTCAATCACGATGTCGCCGGGGGACAGCAGGCCGGACAGTTGGTCAATCAGCTTGTCCACGATGTCTCCTGCGGGCACCATCAGCCACACGACACGCGGCGCAGACAGTTTCGCGACCGCCTCTTCGACCGAAGCGGCCGGAATCGCTCCGTGCTTGCTCAGTTCAGCGGCAGGTGCGGGGTCGACGTCATAGGCGACGACCTCATGCCCGTGCGAGAGCAAGTTCAGGGTGAGATTGTATCCCATTTTGCCTAATCCAATCATCGCTAATTGCATTGTGATCGAAACACTCCTTATCCAGGTTCTCCAGGTGTCCAGGTTGTCAAACTTGCAGAATCTAACCTAGCTGTATTATATGACAAAAATATTCACGTTTCATCATAAATGAAGAAAATTTTTTTCAAAATGACTTCGACCCGGACATTGCCTATAATGTGAACGAGAATGTTAGTGAACCAGAAAGGCACGATTGGGAGGTGCATGTCGTTGCCTGATTCCACACCGCGTGTTTCTGAAAGCGTGCTCGCCAAACTGCGTGCCGTTTATTCGCAGCTCAGCAGCAAAGAACAGCAGGTGGCCCGCTACATCCTGGAGCATGCGAGCGACATTGTCCATTTGTCCATTACCGAGTTGTCCGAGCTGTGCGAATGCGCTGATGCGACTGTTTTTCGCCTCTGCCGGCGATTGGGCTTTCGCGGATTCCAGGCGTTCAAGATTGCGCTGGCTAGCGAAGTAACCAACCCCAAGCAGGTGATTTACCAGGAAATCAACCTGGACGATGAAGACGTGCTGTCGATTGCCGGCAACATTTTTGCCGCAAACATGGAGACGCTGCGCGATACGCTGCACATACTCAACCGCGACGTACTGTCCACTATTATTGACTGGCTGGCGGGTGCCAAACGCATTGAATTCTACGGATCTGGCGGATCGGCTGCCATCGCCCAGGACGCCTATCACAAGTTCATGCGCACCGGGATTCCCTGTATTCATCACTCCGATGCACACTACCAGGTGATGTCGGCTTCCCTCCTGCGGGAAGGGGATGTGGCGGTGGGGATTTCCCACTCCGGTTCGAACAAGGACATTTTGAAAGCGCTGCACGTGGCCAAGGACGCGGGAGCGAAAACGATCGGCATCACCAGTTACGGAAAATCGCCGTTGGTAAAACTGGCGGACTGCTGTCTGTATACAACTTCGCGGGAAACGTTGTTCCGCACGGAAGCGCTCTCCGCCCGCCTGGCCCAGCTTTTCCTGATCGACCTGTTGTACGTGGCGGTCTCGCTTCGCCGGGAAGCGCAAACGATCGAGAACATCCAGCATATACGGGAAGCCATTTCCTTAAAACGCCTTTGACCGCGGGCGTTTTTTTTATTGGAAATAATACTGGTTGCGGAGCACATCACGAGCACTTTTTGAAACAAATTTTTTTCTCATGTATTAACAAAAGAAAAAAATTTCGATATAATCACCTTGACATCTTGAAAGCGGATACACATGAAGGGTGAGACGATAATGAACGAGACGTATTTTATCGGACTGGACATCGGCACCACCAGCACAAAGGCGATTGTGTTCACACGCTCCGGTTCGATCAAGGGAACGGGGAATGTCGATTATCCCCTGCTCGTTCCGCAGCCTTCTTGGGCGGAACAGGAGCCGGACGCGATTTTTAACGCGGTCATTCAGGCACTCCGCCAGGCGATTGCCCAGGCCGGGGCAAAACAGTCGGACATCGCCGGCATCGGGTTCAGCACGGCCATGCACAGCCTGATCGCCGTAGACGACAGCGGCAATCCGCTGACCAATGTCATCATCTGGGCGGACAACCGCAGTGTGGAGCAGACAGAGCGCTTGAAACAGGACGGCACCGGTCACCGGATATACCTGGCCACCGGGACGCCGATCCATCCGATGTCTCCGCTGACCAAACTGATCTGGATGAGGGAGAAGGACCCCGATACGTTCCGCAAGGCGGCCAAGTTTCTCTCGATCAAGGAGTACGTGATTTATCGGCTCTTTGGCCAATACGTGGTCGATTATTCCATCGCGTCGGCCACGGGGCTGTTCAATCTGAAGCGGCTTGACTGGGACGAGGAGGCGCTGCATGTCGCCGGCATCTCTGCGCAGCAGTTGAGCGAGCCTGTTCCGACCACACACGTGCTGCGCGGCCTGGACAAGCGCTACGCGGACGAAATCGGCATCGATCCCGATACGCCGTTTGTGGTAGGGGCAAGTGACGGGGTGCTGGCCAACCTGGGCGTCGGCGCGATCGAGCCGGGTCAGGTGGCGATCACCATCGGCACGAGCGGCGCTGTGCGGACCGTTGTGCCGGAGCCGATTACAGATCAGAAGGGACGAACGTTTTGTTACGTCTTGACGGACAAGCACTGGGTAATCGGCGGTCCGACCAACAACGGGGGATTGATGCTGCGCTGGTTCCGCGATGAGTTTAGCTGGCCCGAAGTGGAAAAGGCCAAGGAATTGGGCGTCGATCCGTACGACGTGATGATTCAGGCGGCCAAGGACGTACCGGCCGGAGCGGAAGGCCTGCTGTTCCTGCCGTTTTTGTCCGGGGAGCGGGCGCCCTGGTGGAATCCGCAGGCGCGCGGGTCGTTTTTCGGCATCGGCCTGCACCACAAGCGGCAGCACTTTATCCGCGCCGTGCTGGAAGGGATTTTGTTCAGCGTGTACAGCGTGGGGATTGCCCTTCGCGACTTGGCCGGAGGTGCGCGGGAGATTCGCGCGTCCGGCGGCTTTGCCCGCTCCAAGGAGTGGCGGCAAATCATGGCGGACATGTTTGGGTATGAGGTATTGATTCCGGGAACCCATGAAAGTTCCAGTCTGGGGGCGGCCGTGCTGGCGATGCATGCTGTCGGTGCCATCCGCGACCTGTCCGAGGTAAACGATCTGCTGCGCATTGTTCACCGCCACGAGCCGGATCTGGAGCGCTCCGGCACCTATCTGGAGTTGTTTTACATTTACGAGCGGGTTTATCTCAACCTGCTTGAGGAATACAAGCTCATCGCCGACTTTCAACAACGGTCGAGAGCATCGCTTAACACTCGATAAAAAGGAGGGGTCATGATGCCGTTGGTCATCACCTTGCTGGCTATTCTCATCCTGCTTATTCTGATCACTCGATTCAAGGTAAACCCGTTCATTACCCTGTTGATCGTTTCCGGCTTTGTCGGGATCGCTTCGGGGATGCCGCTCGACAAAATCGTCGATTCCATCAAGGAAGGGATGGGCGGCACGCTTGGATTTATCGCTATCGTACTCGCACTGGGAACCATGCTGGGGAAAATGATGGCGGAGTCCGGCGGTGCAGAGCGGATCGCCCGTACGCTGATCAACCTGTTTGGCGAAAAGAACGTCCACTGGGCGATGATGTTCGTGGCGTTCATCGTTGGGATTCCTGTTTTCTTCCAGGTAGGCTTTGTGCTGCTGATTCCGCTTGTCTTCACCATCGCCCGTCAAACGGGCATGTCCCTGCTGAAGATTGGCATCCCGCTGATTGCCGGGCTGTCCATCGTGCACGGGATTGTTCCGCCCCATCCGGCGGCGATGGCGGCCGTCGATATTTTTCAAGCGGACGTGGGCAAAACGATTGTGTACTCCATTCTGGTTGGCCTCCCGTCGGCGATCGTCGCCGGGCCTCTCTACGGAAGCTGGATCAGCAAACGGATCAAGACCAGCATCTCCTCGGAGCTGGCGGCACAGTTGGCGGAACCGAAGCAGGACCGCGAACTTCCCGGGTTTGGCATTACCGTTTTTACGATTTTGCTTCCGGTCATCCTGATGCTGGGGGCGACCATCGCAGACGTTACGCTGCCGAAGGAACACGCGGTGCGCGTGTGGGCTGACTTCATCGGCAACCCGATCACGTCCCTGCTGATTGCAACCGTGATCTCGTTCTGGACGCTGGGCTTTGCCCGCGGATTTAACAAGGATGACATACTGAAGTTCACCAACGACTGCCTGGCACCGACGGCCACCATTCTGCTGGTGATCGGGGCAGGCGGCGCGTTCAACAAAGTGCTGCTCAACAGCGGAGTGGGCGATTACATTGCCGATCTGGCCACGGCGTCGGCCATCTCCCCGATCTTCCTCGGATGGCTGATCGCGGCGCTGATCCGCGTTGCCACCGGTTCGGCGACGGTGTCCATGATGACCGCTGCGGGCATTGTCGCCCCGATTGCGCAGCAAATGCCCGGAGTCAGTCCGGAGCTGCTGGTGCTGGCCACCGGCGCGGGATCGCTCATCCTGTCTCACGTAAACGATTCCGGTTTCTGGCTGATCAAGGAATACTTCAACATGAGCGTTCAGGATACGTTGAAGTCCTGGACAGTCATGGAAACCATCCTGTCTGTCACGGCCATCATCCTTATTATGGGCTTGTCCCTGATTATCTGAGATATCAGGCGGTGCTATTCTGGAAACAGGAAGCACCGTGCGCCATCCCCCACTGCGCGTGGGGGATGTTTTTTTGTGGTCTGTGCATGACGCGGCCTACACGTCGGCTGTGGGGGCAAACATCCGGATGAATCGGCGGGCTGCCTTGGACAGATGGCGGCCGGTCTGCCAGACGACGGCAGCGGAGGAGGAAATGGAGGTGCCGGTAATCTCCAGACAGTCAAGCGTATCGCTGGCCTGGGTCTCCCAGGCGGAGCGGGGCACGATCGACGCTGCCACTCCGGCTCTCACCATGCTGACGATCAGCGAGATGTCAGGACATTCACAGATGACGTGTGGATTTACGCCCAGTCGGGAAAACTCCCGGACCAGCATCTCGTAGATACCCAGCCCCGGCGCGCTGGGCATGATCAGCGGATGATCGGCGATGTCCCGCATGTGGATCCGGCCGGTGCCGGCCAGCGGGGAGGAGTCGGGAACGATCAGCACGAACGGCTCCTCGTCCAGCGGGATGGTGGTGCAGCCGGACAGCGAATGAGGCAGGCGGACGATGGCGACTTCGATCGTCCGCCGCTCCAGCCACTGGCTCAGCAACTGCGTATCTCCTTTCCACACCTTGTAGATGATCAGCGGATACTGCTGCTGAAACCGGCGGATTTGTTCCGGCAGCCCGTAGGAGGAGAGAGCGCTTACGCCGATTGACAGCGTGCCGCGGATGCCGGCCCCGGTTTCCTGTACCTCTGCGATCGCTTCCTCCATCTGGTGCACGATGTTGAGCGCCTGCCGGTAGAGTGTGACGCCCGCCTCCGTCAGCTCGATTCGTTTTCCCACACGTTCCACCAGCGCGACGCCCAGTTCTTCTTCCATTTGCTTCAACTGCTGGCTGAGGGGCGGCTGGGCCATGCGCAATCGCTTGGCGGCCCCGGTAATCTGCCCTTCTTCGGCAATGGCGATAAAATAGCGCAACTGACGAATGTCCACCGCGCAAGCCTCCGTTTCTTCCATATTGTTTTCATATGGATATGAGATTGAATCAATATTTTTCATATCATACGAGCTATGATAGCATATGTCTCGGCAACAAAACATGAGAAGCAAGCGAAAAAAAGAAGGGACATGTAAAATGCGTACATGGTTGGATCACATCTTTCGTTTGCGTGCTTTTGACACGACCGTCCAACGGGAAATCACGGCCGGATGCATCGGCTTTGTCACAATCGTCTATATCGTCGCCGTCAACGCTTCGATCTTGCAGGACGCCGGGATTCCTCTGGAAGCCGGTATCCTGGCGACGGTGCTGACTGCGTTTGCCGGTTCGCTGCTGATGGCGTTCTGGGCCAACGCACCGATGATTCTGGTGCCGGGAATGGGCATCAACGCGCTGTTTACCTATACGCTGTGCCAGACGATGGGACTGCCCTGGCAGCAGGCGCTGGCCGCCGTCTTCCTCGCCGGGCTCCTGTTTTCCATCATCGCTTTCACACGGGCGGCGACTCTGCTGTCGGAGGCGATCCCCGTCTCTCTCAAAGAGGCGATCACGGTGGGGATCGGCTTGTTTCTCACCTTTATCGGGCTGCAGAAAGGGGGCTTGATCGTCACCAATCCCTCCACGTTTGTCGCCTTGGGCAATTTGGCCAGCCCGCAGGTGATCGTCACGCTGGCGACACTTGTCCTGACGCTGGTTTTGTTCATCCGAAACGTGCCGGGAAACTTTCTGATTGGGATTGCTGCCGGGACGGTGATGGGGATGCTGGCGGGGTTGGTACAGCCGGAAACAGGCGGACTGGCCTCCTTGTCGCTGCACGAATACGGCCGGGTGTTCGCCGGCTTGTCCTTCTCCGGGGTGTGGACGCTGACGTTCTGGGCCGCTGTGTTTTCGATGGCGATGGTGATCGTCTTTGAAAATATCGGCCTGCTGCACGGCCATACCGGCATGCTGGGCCAGCCGCAGAAGTTTCAACGCTCCCTGCAGGCGACTGCCGTGTCCACCGCCCTGAGCGGCATGCTGGGCACCAGCCCCACGGTGGCTTCGGTGGAATCGGCCGCCAGTATTGCCGCCGGAGGGAGAACCGGCCTTACCTCGCTGGTCACCGGCGTGCTCTTCCTGCTGACGCTGGTGTTCCTGCCGCTGGTCAAGCTGATTCCCGACAGCGCGATTGCGCCGGTGTTGATCATCATCGGCGGGCTGATGCTGCAACACGTGCAGAACATCAACCTGCGTGATTTCACGGAAGGTTTTCCATCCTTCCTGATCATCGCCCTGATTCCGCTGTCCTACAGCATCGTGGACGGGATCGCCTTTGGCTTCGTCGCCTATCCGCTGCTGAAGCTCGCCCTTGGCAAACGCCGGGAGGTGCCGGCGCTGCTCTACGTGATCGCTGGGCTGTTCCTGCTGAACATGGTGCTGCCCTTTGTAGCGTAGTGCAATCCGCCAGCCGCGGCGAATCGTGTGACAGGCCAATCCGCACGTCTCTTTTCGTCGACAGCCGTCTTTCGCCAGCTGTGCGCGGGGCGGCTGTTCGTCGTGACAACCTGCTTTTGCCGTGTTCGGCAATTTCCATGCTCCTCTTGCCAGGCGGGCGCATATCTTGTAGGTGAATCACGACAAAGGAGACCAGATCGAGATGAGCGGATACTGGTATGGACCTTTTCAGTACACTTCTTACTTGCCCGTGCGGCTCGCCGCGCTGGAGGGGTACGATGAGCGGATGAAGGTCGTCCTCCGGATGTTGCAGGAAGGCATTGCGGGAGAGCGGCGGGATGAGCTGTTATACGACTTTCTGATCGAGCAAGCACCGACCGAGCAGGAAAAACAGGTGATTGCCGGCATCCGCGATGACGAGCGGAGACACCGCCGGCTGTTTCTCCAGATCTACGGCCAGTTGACCGGACAGCGTCCTGCGGCACACTATGAGATCGAGGCGCTGCAGCCTCCGGTGAGCTATCTGGACGGGATTGAGCAGGCCCTGTTTGGCGAATTGAAAACGTTCGAACGTTACCGCACGATCTATAAATACATGCTGCTGCAGTATCGGGATACCGTGTTTGAAATCATGACCGATGAGCTGAAGCATGCCAGCTATTACAACTGGCTGTACGCCAGAAACAGGTGACACAGCCGATGGCCGCCTCTGTTGGTTGGGAGCGGCTGACAATCCATACTGATGCGAAATAGCAAGCAAAACCGCCCGAAAACGGAGCGGTTTTTTTGCTTCCGGTGATGGCACGACGTACTCGCCGCACAGCAAGACCGGTTTTTCCGAATAGCATCGGTCAAAGTGCGTCTGCCCATCGTGCATATTCGACTGTTGTAGGGCCCAGCAGCATGTAGTACAATACCCATGAATATGATAACAATTATCACTATCAATTATTGAGCAGAAAATATGCCTGAACCGGAGATGATGAGCATGCAGCAAAGTGACTGTGACAAACTGGAACGGCACTTTTTTGTCAGCAGACGCGAGATGGACAATGCTGTCTGGTCCGGCCCCGCGTCCGAACTGTTGGAAACAGCACAAATGTCCAGCCTGATCAGTGTGTACGCCCGACTGCTCAAAGCAGCGGATCTGGCTCCTGCCGCCACCTTTTTCAGCGGGTGGCTGAGCGGACCGGCCCTGGCCGTCCAGTACGCGATGTCCGTCTGGAACAAGACGTTTGACCTGTCGCTGAACAACCTTAGCGTGCAGTTGTACAACCAGGACGGCTATTACCGGTTCTCGTTCATGCTCAACCGCTGGGCGGAGGAAGACGGGCCGGCCGATGAGGCAGCGAGAACAGAGTGGCGCAGCAGTGTGCTTCAAGATGTGTATGGAAACACGCTCAGGCCGCTTTTGGAGGCTGTTGCTGCTGCATCCGGGGTGCATGTCGGCCAATTATGGGGACAGCTTCCGGCCCGATATCATTACGAACGGAACGAATGGCTCAAGGCGGCGGAGCATGAGCTGTTGCGCCGCCGGATCGCTGACGACTTCCGTTTTTTGACCGAGCAGCTTGACCCGCAGGTGTTCGGCCAAGCGAAAAATCCGTTGGGGGTGAAGCTGCGGCTGATCGAAGACCTGTGCGATTCCGAGCGGCACGTCAGCATAAAAAGCGCCTGCTGTCTCTACTACCGCACGGAGGGTGGCCGTTACTGCTACACCTGTCCGCGTCTGAAAGAAGCAAAGCGGGCGGAGATGAGAGCCAGCATGAGAGCGGAGGCGGCTCAGACGAAGGCCTAACGCCATTGACAGACGGCTGTCATCCGCGAAAGAGTCGCCACTGCATCGGCCGTCTTTTCCTTGCGGGTGCAAAACGGGTATTTTTTCCTGAAACGATGCGCTGCGGACGCCGTCTAACCTTATAAAGAAAATGTAAACAGCCCACCATGAATCGAGGGGATACCATGCGCGCGTTGCTTGTGCTCTGCCTGCTGGTCGGGCTGCTCCTTGGCTGCACGGCGTCGAAAGAGAAGCCGAACGACCAGGCCCAACCCGGCAGGGAGCCCATTACGGCACCATCGGATCAACCGCCCGCCACGGCTCCGTCCGACCAGCCAAACGATGCCGTTCCTGCACAGCCGGATGACGGACAAACACAATACGAAAATGACCGGTTTCAAGGCGTAACGGTGAAAACGACAAACGAACATACGTATGAAGTAAAAGGAAAAGCGCGTGTATTTGAGGGCGTCGTTCACTACGTCGTCGAGGACGGTCACAATGAACTGGCGGCGGGGGTGACTCAGGCGTCCGCCGGGGCGCCGGAGTGGGGAGAGTTTCACTTTACGCTTTCCGTGAAGAAGGAGAATCCCAATACGTCGCTCACGCTGATTTTGTTTGAAGAAAGTGCAAAAGACGGCAGCAGAGTGATGGAACTTCCCATTCCATTGCCCTGATGTCTATGTGGCAGATGACACGTGCGCACCGCACGGGTCTCAGTGTGCAGACCAAGTGGCCGGTTTCGAGGAGAACACGTTTCCGTCATCCTCGTGTCAGCAGGTCGATGCAAAGCCCCGTTCACAGCAATACGGGCCTTTCGGATGCCAGAAACGTCACCCCCACCGGGAAGCTCCGGTGGGGGTGACTGTGTTAGCGGACAGCCGCTTAGTCCTTGGCTGTCTTCCAGTATTCGTATGCGTGGACGGCATTCCCCTTGTACGACGGGTGCTCTGCCAAGAGATTGGGCAGTTTTTCGAGCTGACGCATCATTTCCGCTTTCCCTTCCTCGTGGAACGTGATGTGTTCTCCTTCTCCGCTTTCCTTCATTTCCACGGCGATGATCAGCTTCTTGTTCAACTCGTCGGCAAATCTCAATTCATCCTTGGACACGGCGGCGATGCCACCCGGTCCTTCGGCGTAGTCGCGAAAAGCCATCAGCGTCACATGGTCCAGCCGGGCGATTACCCATTTGCTGAAAGGGGTTCCGGGGTCGTCCGGGACGTCAAACTGATCCAGCCAGACGGCCAGGTCGCAGCTTGTCTCCAAGTTGGAATCCCGTTTCGTCTCTTCCACGAACGCGTCGAGATTGCTCATCCACTGCCGCAGCACCTCGTCTCTGTCCTCCCGCCAGACGGGCATGACGTAGGGCTCAATGTCCAGATGGATGCCGCGGAACTTCTGATTGGGAGCGACATTTTGATTGTAGCCTTTCACGTAGCGGACCAACTTCAGCATCCGCTCCCGGTACTGCTCCAGGGCCCAGATCGGGTGTCCGCCCATCGCGTGCACCTCGATTCCAGCTTCCGTTGCCTTTTCCACAAAATCGGCGTACGCCTCGTAGGGCTGCTCCAGGTCCAGCCGCACGTACAGCAAATTGATTCCCTGCTCTTTGGAAAAGGCGAGAATCTCGTCCCCTTCGGTAATCGCGTGCTCGGCGTGCCATATGTACGTGCCGAGCAGCGGCTTCGTCGTCGAGTCCGTATGCTTGATCATGTTTCGCCAGTAGCGGTAATCGTGAACCGCGACGCCGGTGAAAGACGAATGTCTGCCCAGCCGCGATGTCACTTCGGCGAGCTGAGCGTCCATCTCTTCCGCGCCCACCCCAAAAAACGTCGTGTGCGGCTCATGCGGCATCTCTTTTGTGTTGACGGCAATGATCACCTGTTTGCCGAGGGCGTCCGCCGCCTCCATCTCGTTCTTGACGATCGCTTCGATGCCATTGGAGCCGTCCACCTTGTTGCGGTACGCCATCAGGGTGACGTGGTCAAATGTGTCGATCATCCATGTGCTGAACGGCATATCGGCTGTTCCCGGCACCGGAAATTGATCGAACCAGGCGGCCATGTCGGTGCCCACTTCCAGACCGTTCTCCTCTCGGGCTGCGGTCACAAACGCTTCGATGTTTCCCATCCATTGTTTCAGTACGGCGGGTTGATCGTCGTACCACTCGTCAAGCAGGTACGGCTCGATGTCCAGGTGCACCCCCCGGATGCGTTCCACCTGGTCCACTGTGCGGTTGTATCGTTTTACCCAGTCCACGAGGCCGAGCATTCGCTCCCGGTCGACAGTAAGCGCCCAGCGCGGATGTCCGCCCAAGGCGTGCACGTCGATACCGGCCAACTGAGCCTCCCGGATGAACGGACGGTAGTAGTCAAAGGGCTTGTCCCTGTCGATGCGCAGATAGATCAGATTGATCCCTTGGTTTTTGGCAAAGTCAAGAATTTTTTGGCGTTGGGTGTCGATCAGCTCTGCCTGCCAGATCCAGGTTGCTTTTTTCCCCTTGTCGGGCGACGAAAAGCCGACCAGAAAACCGGCAGCCAGACAGAGTAACAGGTAGAGAAAACGAGCTGGTTGCATGGCAAGATCCTCCGTTGAGTAGTTGGTGCGTACAGGCCACTTGTCAAGCGAAAGAACTGCTATCGCTCGGGGGGGATTTACACTTTTCCCATCTTATTACAAGGGAAAAAGCAGCTACAAGTGAACATTAGCCTACTTTCGGGTATGAAAAAACGAACATAAAAAAACAGGCTGTCCCGAAAGACAGCCTTTTGGCAGGGGAGTGTTCCCCGCATCCAATTTGTTTACAACCGGGCCATGCCCATGGCCTTTTCCACTTTGTGCAGCATCTGGTTGGCAACGCGGTTCGCCTTTTCGGCGCCGGCAGAGAGAATGGCGTCCAGTTCCGGCGAGTCGATCAGCTGGTGGTAGCGATCCTGGATCGGTCTCAGCGTCTCGATGACCACCTCGGCCAGATCGGTTTTAAAGACGCCGTAGCCTTTGCCGGCGTACATCTCTTCCAGCTCCTCCAGAGATTTGCCGGAGCAGAGCGAGTAGATGGTCAGCAAGTTGGAGATGGCCGGCTTGTTCTGCTTGTCGTAGCGGACGGCGTTGTCGGAATCGGTCTGCGCCCGCTTGATTTTTTTCGCGATTGTGTCCGGCTCGTCAAGCATGGAAATGTACGCGCCCTGGTTGGGATCGGATTTGCTCATTTTCTTGGTCCCGTCCTGCAGCGACATGATTCGCGCGCCCACTTCCGCCACGCGGATTTCCGGGATGGTGAAGATCTCGCCGTAGCGTTTGTTGAAGCGGATGGCCAGGTCGCGGGTCAGTTCCAGGTGTTGTTTCTGGTCCTCACCGACCGGGACGTAATGCGTGCCGTACAGGAGAATGTCGGCCGCCATCAGCGGCGGATAGGCCAGGAGGCCCGCCGGGATGGACTCGCCGCGCCCTTGGGATTTGTCCTTGTATTGGGTCATTCGCTCCAGTTCGCCCACGTAGGAGGTGCAGAGCATGATCCAGCCGAGCTTGGCGTGGGCCGGTACCTCCGATTGGATAAACAGGGTCACTTTCTCAGGGTCAAGGCCGACAGCCAGGTAGAGGGCGGCCAGGCGGCGAATGTTTTCGCGGAGCGCGGCCGGGTCCTGCGGAACGGTGATGGCGTGCTGGTCGACGATACAAAAGTAGCAGTTGAATTCATCCTGCAGCGGGACGAAGTGCTTCATCGCGCCCAGGTAGTTGCCCAGGGTGAGGATGCCGCTGGGCTGGATGCCGGAAAAGATGGTTTTCATTATTGGATTCGCTCCTTTCCAAATGTGACGATGAAGTTGAAGATCAATAAAAAAGGTCCATCCGCCCATAACAGGGACGGATGAACCGCGGTGCCACCCTTCTTATTTCAATCCACGACCGTGCCATATATGTGCGTGCTCGTGGTTGAAATCGCTTTGTTCCGTACCAGTGATACGGTGTCCGTTGTAACGTGCGGACGTTCACGCCGAAGCCTACTGCCGCCGGGCGGGTTCGGTCCGGAGCTCGGAAGCCCATTCAACATCCAGTTGACGCTGATTCGCACCAGCCATCAGCTCTCTTCAGTCTCCTGTGATGCCTACTCTTCTTCCTCATCGCCATGTACTTCCTCTTTGAGCTAACATTTTACCGATTGCCCGGCAAAAAATCAAGGGAGATCCCTTTTGGATCGACGAAAAGGGCGGTTGGGTTGGTTCGGTTCGGTTGGCCGGGAATTGCTCTTGGGGGCTGACGAAATGAACAAAAAACGGTGATTTTCGCATTGCTCGGCCTGTTCCTCTTGTCTTCTCCATTTATATATGTAAAAGGAACGTTGGTAAGTTTGGAGAAAAAGGTACGCCACTATCTCATTACCGAGAGAAATATTGATGAGAAGCTGATCGTTCGCATCGATGGCGTATTCGGGAAGCTTCCGGTCTTCGGTGCAGAGGTGGTTTTTGCAGATGAACCTGATGTAAGATACTATTACACGGAAAGAAACGGGAAAATAATCCCTTTACAGCCATCGTTTAAACACAGAGGATATAAATACAAACACAAATAAGTCCCCAGGCGCTGGCTGGTACTATCCCATCTTCGCTCAATGGTTCTAGACGGCCTCGCCCTGACACCACGACTGCATGCAGCTGTATACCAGCAAAGAGGAATGCGGATACGGCGCCAACGCGCTGTACCGAACCGTACTGTCACCGAGTGAATTGACATAATTATTGAAAAATACGGAATGTGAGCTCCCTTGACCAGCGCAAGCCGTCTGCAAGGGGGGCGCACATCACAAGGAGGCATGAATGATGACGACAACAGCGACGTTAAACGACGCGGTGGAACAAATCAAGGAGCAGGTGATCGCGTGGAGGCGCTATCTGCACCAGTATCCGGAGCTGTCTTTCCACGAGGAACAGACGGCCCAATTCGTATACGATACACTCCTGTCGTTTGGCAACCTGGAGGTGCATCGTCCGACGAAGACCAGCGTCATGGCACGGCTGATCGGCTCCCAGCCGGGGCGGGTCCTGGCGATGCGGGCGGACATGGATGCCCTGCCGATTACCGAAGAAAACACGTTTGATTTTGCCTCGAAAAATCCGGGCGTCATGCACGCCTGCGGACACGACGGCCACACGGCGATGCTGCTTGGGACAGCCAAGATTTTGTCGGGGATGAAAGACCGGATCAAAGGCGAGGTGCGTTTTCTGTTCCAGCACGCAGAAGAACTGTACCCCGGCGGAGCGGAAGAAATGGTGCAGGCGGGCGTGATGGACGGCGTCGACGTAGTGATCGGCACGCACTTGTGGTCGCCGCTGGAGTATGGCAAAGTCGGCATTTGTCCCGGGCCGATGATGGCTGCACCGGACACGTTCTGGATCACGGTCCTGGGTAAAGGGGGCCACGCTGCTCTGCCCCACCAGACCGTCGACAGCATCGCGATTGCCGCACAGGTGGTGACCAACCTGCAGCACATCGTCTCCCGCAATACCGATCCGCTGGACAACCTGGTCGTTTCCGTCACCCAGTTTGTCGGCGGCACCATGCACAACGTAATTCCGGGATCGGTCAGCATCTGCGGTACAGTGCGCAGCTTCGACCAGAAACTGCGCGAGTCTGTCCCGGCCCTGATGGAGCGGGTGGTTAAAGGGATTACGGAAGCGCACGGCGCCTCGTACGAGTTCAAGTACGAGTTTGGCTACCGTCCGGTCATCAACGACGCCGACGTGACCAGGCTGATGGAGGAAGTGGTGGTGGAGACGCTGGGTCCCCAATGGGTGGAGCATATCAAGCCAAACATGGGCGGCGAGGATTTCTCCGCCTTCCAGCAAAAAGCGCCGGGCTGCTTCTTCTACGTGGGTGCCGGCAACAAGGAGAAAGGCATTATCTACCCGCATCACCATCCGCGCTTTACCGTGGACGAGGATGCGCTGCAGGTGGGCGTGAAGTTGTTTGTCAACGCTGCCCGCAAAATCGTGATGTGACCGTTCCCTGGGGATGGCTTGCTTGTCCGCCGCTCCGCCAGGCGGCGGCAGCACCTCTTGGCGGGAACACCCATGCGCAGATTGACACAGTCTGAATCGCACAGGTTCGAACAGAAACGGAAGGGAGAGGTAAGGGTCCCATGAAGGTGATTCATGTATTGGCGTTGCTGCCGTTTATCGGCATTCTCGCCTGCATCCCGCTGGTTAACCGCGTCACCCCATACGTGTTCGGTCTGCCGTTTCTCCTCTTTTGGGTCGTCATGTGGGTCGTGCTCACATCGGTGATCATGGCAGTCGTGTACAAACTGGACCCGGCGAACAGGGAGGAGGATGCAAAATGAACGCCGCGCTGCTGGTCATTTTCGCCTTTCTGGCGCTTTCTCTCTACCTCGGCATCCGGGCGCGCAAAGGCAAGGACATGAATCTGGAGCAGTGGACAGTGGGGGGGCGCGGCTTCGGCACCATTTTGGTCTTTCTCCTGATGGCGGGGGAAATCTACACCACGTTTACATTCCTCGGCGGCAGCGGCTGGGCCTACAGCAAGGGCGGCCCGACGTTCTACATCATCGCGTACGGCGCGCTGGCCTACGTTCTCTCCTACTGGCTGCTCCCCGCCATCTGGCGCTATGCCAAGGAGCACAAGCTGGTCTCCCAGTCGGACTTTTTCGTCAGCAAGTACAACAGCCCGTATCTGGGCATCCTGGTCTCGCTCGTCGGCGTGGCGGCGATGATTCCCTATCTGGTGCTGCAGCTCCAGGGCCTGGGGATCATCGTGTCGGAAGCGTCGTACGGCAGTATCTCCCGTCAGGCGGCCATCTGGATCGGGACCATCGCCGTCACCTTGTACGTCATGGTCTCGGGCATTCACGGCTCCGCCTGGACAGCGATGCTCAAGGACATCATGATTCTGTTTGTCGTCGTCTTTCTCGGTCTCTATCTGCCATTCCACTACTACGGCGGCATTCAGCCGATGTTTGAAGCGGTGGAAGCGGCGATGCCCGGATTTCTCGCCCTGCCGGAGAGCGGCATGAGCCCCTCCTGGTTTATCTCCACGGTGCTTCTGACCGTGCTGGGCTTCTACATGTGGCCGCACACGTTCGGTTCCTCCTACTCGGCGGAAAACGAGCGGGTGTTCCGAAAAAATGCGATCATCATGCCGCTCTACTCGCTGGTGCTGCTGTTTGTGTTTTTTGTAGGGTTTGCCGCCATTCTGCAGGTGCCCGGTCTGAAGGGGGCGGACGGCGACCTGTCGCTCCTGCGCCTGTCCATCCAGACGTTTGACCCGTGGTTTGTCGGCGTGATCGGGGCAGCGGGCCTGCTGACCGCCATCGTGCCAGGGTCGATGATCCTGATGGCCGCCTCCACGCTGCTGGCGAAAAACGTGTACAAGGTGTTCGCCCCGCAGGCGAGCGACGCGCAGATTTCCAAGCTGGCCAAGTACCTGGTGCCGGTGGTGGCGCTCATCTCCCTCTACTTTACGTTTGAAGGCGGCAGTGCAATTGTCGCGCTGCTCTTGATGGGGTACAGCCTGGTGACGCAGCTGTTTCCCGCTCTCTTGTTCAGTCTGATGAAGCGCAATGTGGTGACCAAACACGGGGCAGCGGCCGGCATTATCGCCGGGGTGGCCACGGTGGCTGCCATTACGCTGAGCGAGACCACGGTCGGCAGCCTGTTTCCCTTTTTGCCGCAGGCGATTCAGGATCTGAACGTCGGCATCGTCGCGCTGATCGTCAACGTCGTGGTGATGGTGGCAGTCAGCCTGGTGATGCGAAGCAGGAGCGCGATCGGCGACAAAAACGCGCATGCCGCGTAAGCGATTTGACATGGCTTTCATTCCCTTCTATCATCAGAGGGAAAGCAAGATCATTGTTGAGGGAAGGTAGGGAGATCACATGTTGGATATCCGGTATCACGGCCACTCCTGCGTACAGTTGACGAGTGGGGAACATTCGATCATCGTGGACCCGTTCATCTCCGGCAATCCGCTGGCGACGACCGCGCTGTCCGACATTCGCGTGCAGTACATCCTGCTGACGCACGGCCACCAGGATCACATCCTCGACGCCGTGGAGCTGGCCAAGCAGAACGATGCGACGATTATCGCCACTTTTGAACTGGCCAACTACCTGGCCTGGCAGGGCGCGAAGACGATGGCGCTCAATCTGGGCGGGTCGGCAGCGTTCCCGTTTGGCCGCGTAAAAATGACCCAGGCGTTCCACAGCTCAGGCATGGTCTACGACGAGGAGCAGCGGATCGTCTACCTGGGCATGCCCGGCGGGTTCATCGTGAACATCGGCGGCAAGACCGTGTACCACGCCGGAGATACCGGCCTGTTCGGCGACATGAAGCTGCTTGGGGAGCGCCACGACATCGACGTTGCCTTCCTGCCGATCGGGGATGTCTTCACGATGGGACCGGAAGACGCGGAAACGGCCGCCGAGTGGCTCAAGGCCAAGTTCGTCGTGCCCATTCACTACAATACGTTCCCGCCGATCCAGCAGGACGGAGAGGCGTTCATCGCCCGGCTGAAGGAAAAACGGATCGATGGACAGGCGCTGAAGCCGGGAGAAAGCATCCAATTGTAAACGCTTTGTGCAGACAAAAGCGGGCAGTGCGAACGAATGTGAAGCACGTCCAGTCAAACAGGCAGACACAGCCGTTCCTCCCTTTCAAACCGGGAGGGCGGCTTTTTTGTTTGTACCAATAGCAGGCGCAGCGGCATATGTGGCGTTATTTTCATGACATGTGCTGCTTTACATCTCTCATATCTAAATGATATACTTATGATATCACTTTAAAATCATTATAAAAAGGAGCGTGCGGAAATGACGGAAAAACAGACGTGGGCGCTGAATGGGTTTATCGGTTTGCTGCTGGAAGTCGTTCTTTTTGCATTGGGACTGTACTTCCTCAGCGAGGGCAGTCTGATCGGCGTCCTCTTTCTGCTGCTTGTCGCTGTGGGTATCTCGGGGTTCTTCATCGTACAGCCCAATGAAGCAAAGGTGCTCATCTTCTTTGGCCAATACTTGGGCAGCGTGCGCCGGAGCGGCTTTTGGTGGGGAACGCCGTTTACGATTCGTAAAAAGGTGTCGCTGCGCGTTCGCAACTTCAACAGCTCTAAGCTGAAGGTCAACGATGTGGAAGGAAATCCGATCGAGATTGCGGCCGTCGTCGTGTTTCGCGTGGTTGATTCCGCCAAAGCCTTGTTTGACGTAGACAATTACGAGACATTTGTGGAAATCCAAAGCGAAACGGCACTCCGACACATTGCCAGCAGCTATCCCTACGATACGTTTGAAGACATCAATGCCAGCTCACTGCGCGGCAATGCGGATGAGGTCGCGGCGGAACTGGCCCGCGAACTGCAGCAGCGGCTGCAAGTAGCCGGTGTTGAGGTGTTGGAGGCGCGCCTGACCCATCTGGCCTATGCGACGGAGATTGCGGGAGCGATGCTGCAGCGACAGCAGGCAGCCGCGATCATTGCCGCTCGGCAGAAGATCGTGGAAGGGGCTGTCGGCATGGTTCAAATGGCCGTCAACAAGCTCAAGGAAGACGGCGTGATCGACCTGGACGAAGAACGAAAGGCAGCCATGGTCAACAATCTGATGGTAGCCATTGTATCCGAACGGGAAGCTCATCCGGTCATCAATACGGGCACGATCTACTAGAGCAGATGCTGGTACAGGGATATGGCCAAAAAGAAGCAGTTTCCCTTGCGAATTGACATGCATCTGTACGAGGTGCTGGAACGGTGGGCGGCCGATGAATTCCGCAGCGTCAATGCCCATATTGAATTTCTGCTTCGTGAGTCCGCCAGACGCGCCGGCCGCCTCTCTTCTGGCGGCAAGGAACAGAAACATCCGGATGAGAACGACCAGGAACATGACTGATGCTTCCTGCCACGCGATCACGGCGGGCGTACCTGTATCCGCCAAGAAGTGTGTGGCACATACGAAACACAAGCCGTGCTCCCAATGGGGGACACGGCTTGTGTTTTTGCGTCCGTGCGTTTCGTCACAACCCCTGGACCAGTCTCGCCGCCCGCTTGGCCGCCTGTTTTTTGATCTCTTCCCAGGAGAGGGTAAGGAGTTCACGCCGCCGCATCATCATGCGGCCGTTGACGAATACGGTGTCGACGTCTCCGCCCTGGGCGCCGTAGGCGATCAGCGAGGCGATGTTGTGGACAGGCTGCAGGTGAGGCTTGTCGAGGTCGATCAGAATGAGGTCTGCCTTTTTGCCCGTTTCCAGAGTCCCTACCTCGTGGTCGATGCCCAGCAGTTTGGCGCTTTCGATCGTCGCCATGCGCAGCACCTGTTCGGCCGGCAGCCGGGTCGGGTCGCCGTAATCCAGCTTCTGCAGCCAGGTGGCGGCTTTGATCTCCGCAAACATGTCCAGCGTGGTGGCGCTGCCGGCGCCGTCCGTACCAAGGCCGACGGTGATGCCTTGCGCCAGCAGATCGGTCACCGGCGCAATTCCGCAGCCCAGCTTTAGGTTGCTGACGGGATTGTGGGCGACGCCGCCGCGCATGCCGCGCAGGTAGCCGATGTCTCGGCGCGTCAGGTGGACGGCGTGGGCCAAGAGGACATGATGGTGGTCGAACAGGCCGAGCTGGTACAGGTATTCGGTCGGGGTCTGTCCGTACTTGTCGCGGAGCTTGACCGTCTCCTCGATCGTTTCGGCCAGGTGGATGTGGATGGGCACGCGCCGCTCCCGAGCCAGTGCGATCACCTCCCGCAGCGGTTCGGGCGGGCAGGTATAGGGGGCGTGCGGGCCAAACATCGTGGTGATGCGTCCATCGCCAGCACCAGACCACTTTTCCACCAGGTCGATCCCTTCCTGCATCCGCTTGCCTCCGTCATCCTGGAGAAAGACCAGACCCCGGGTGAGCGAGGCCCGCATCCCGCTGTCCAGCACCGCCTGTCCCACCGCGTCCATGCAGACATACATGTCGGCAAACGCGGTCGTGCCGGAGCGGATCATCTCCGCTGCGGCGAGCAGCGTGCCCCAGTAGATGTCCTCTTCCGTCATCCGCGCTTCAGCGGGCAGCATCTTTTTCTCCAGCCAGTCCATCAGCTTCAGGTCGTCGGAAAAGCCGCGCATCAGGCACATGGCGGCGTGGTTGTGGGCGTTGATCAGGCCGGGCATCGCCGCCATTCCCCTGGCGTCAATCACCTCGTCTGCCTCACGGTCGATGACAGGGGCGACGCCGGCGATCCGCTCGCCCTCGATCAGGATGTCCCCCGCAAACGGTTGCTCTCCCTCCCGCATCGTCAGAATCGTGCAGCCTTTGAGCAGTGTCGTCTTCATCTGGACTCCCCTCCACGTAATGATGATGGTGTCGCTTTGAGCGTAAGGGTTGCCGTTGCGGAAAGGTCAAGAGGCGGAGAAAACTCATCGTATGATATCCCTTTTGTTATTGTCCCGAAAATTTTCATGGAGGATTGTCTATGTTCTATGTACCCTGCTAAAAATGCAATACATGGAATGATTTCCCGATGTTTTACAAACATGACTGATGCGGATTCGCGAGATAGGCATTTCAGTGCTGGGGTGATAGAAAAGCTTCATTTGAGGCAGGTTGGAAATGATGCAACGCATAGGGGACTTGAGGAACGGTAGATTCACGGCATCACGGGCTATATTTACGTTTATGCTGAACATATTTTTTATACTATTAGCTTATATGACCGATTTCATTTGTAACAGGTTGTCGAGAATTTCTCGACAACCATGATTTTTGTTTTTTAGCGATAGTTTCAGGTTTATTTTAATTTGAATGAAAGAATATAGATAATCATAAAAATAACGAAACTTACTATAGAAACTATTCTTCGTTTATTAAATTCCTTCTCATTTTTCTCGACAATCCATTTAATAGCTTCTAAGAAATTGTATATGGCAAGAACGAATAGGATCATCAGTATTCCTAAGTAATAAAATTCCACATTAATACCTCCCTTAGTGTTTTTTCTATCTTCCTCATTATGTAAATTTCCACCTATATATTACAAATGATATAACAAAAAAGTAAACCTGCTCGCATGTGCAGTAGTTTCATCCATTCCAAACAAATGCTTTTCCCCTTTGTCATAATATAGGTCAGCCTGCTTATCCCCTTTTGGATGTAGACGCATGCCTTCATCAAGTTTTTTAGGAAGTCCAAAGCGACAACGTCTTCGAGTGTTGCCCCTTTCCAACGGACATTTTTTTGCCGTTGTTGTAATATTGTTTAATAAACAGCGATTGACTTTAGAAATAAAATTACATAAAATAAAAGGGAAGTTTTGGTAGGAAGTGGTGTCGGGATGCTGAGCGGAGGTCTTGTCAGTCTGCAAGCAATGTTGGAAGAATTGAAGCCGTCCGAACGAAAAGTGGCCGATTTTATTCTCGCCCATCCGCATGAGGTGGTAAAGCTGTCGGTCCAGAAGCTGGCGGAGTTGAGCGGCGTTTCGGAAGCGACGATCATTCGCCTGGCGCGGACGCTGAACATGAAGGGATACCAGGAATTAAAGCTGAGAATCGCCGGGGATCTGAACAAGCAGTCGGAGTCGGACAGCTACCAGGAAATCATGATGGAGGGCAGCGTGGACTCGATCATGCAGGCGATCAGTTGGAACAACATCCAGTCGATCAAGGACACGCTTTCCGTCCTATCAGCCGAAGAGGTGGAGCGGGCGGCCGAAGCGCTGTCCCGGGCCCGCAAGATCGACGTGTACGGAGTAGGCGCTTCTGCCGTGATCGCGGAGGACATCAAGCAAAAGTTTTCCCGGATCAACCTCTGGTGCGAAGCGTATTCCGACTTTCACGCCCAGCTCACGTCGGCCGTCAACCTGACGGAGCGGGACGTGGCAATCGGCATCTCCTACTCGGGACAGACGGAAGACATCATTCAGTCGCTGACGGAGGCGAAACAGCAGGGGGCGACCATCATCACCCTGACCAAATTTGGGCTGTCTCCCGTCGCCGAGCTGGCCGACATCCGACTGTTCACCAGTTCGGTCGAAAAGAGTATCCGCAGCGGCGCCATGGCCTCCCGGATCGCCCAGTTGAACGTGATCGACATTGTGTTTATCGCCATGGTCTCCAGAAGGCATCAGGAAGTGATCCCGCTGCTGGAAAAAACGCGCCTGGCCGTGAGCCGGACCAAGCGGTCGTAGAGGAGGAAGCGAAGATGGAAAGCGTCAAGCGGCTGCTGGAGGAATGGGTGGAGCAGGGGTTGATACCAGGGGCCGCCTTGCGTGTCGTCAACAGGCGCGGCCTCCTCTTCGCCTGTGACGTGGGCCGGACCAGTCTGCCGGACGGACAGCCGGTGACGCCGGATACGCTGTTCGACCTCGCTTCGCTGACGAAAGTGACAGCCACCTTGCCTGCCGTTCTGCTGCTGCTGCAGGAGAGGCGGCTCGCCCTGGACGATCCCGTAGGCTGCTTCTTTCCCGACTGTCCGGCCGACAAGCGGGATATCACCATCGAGCAGCTCCTGACGCATACGGCGGGATTGGCTGCCGACACGGAAAAACGGCGCAGGGACGCTCACATTCCGCTGCCGGAGACGTTGTACGCGCTGCCGCTGCTGCATCCGCCCGGCGAACGCGTGGTGTACAGCGACCTGGGGATGATCTGGCTGGGGCTGCTCGTGGAGAAGCTGACCGGAGAGCCGCTGGACCGTTATGTCAAGCGGCGCCTGTTTGATCCGCTGGGCATGCGGCACACCTGCTTCCGTCCGGATCGGAAGATTTTTCGCAATATTGCGTCTACAGAGTGGTGCCGCTTGACCAACGGCTTCCTCACCGGTGAGGTGCACGACGAAAAAGCGTACGCGATGGGAGGAGTAGCCGGTCATGCCGGCTTGTTTGCCACCGCCGACGACCTGTGCCGCTATGCCATGTTGTGGCTGGGCAGCGATCCGGCGCCGATCACCCCCAAATGGAGGGAGCAGGCCGTACGCTGCCGCACGGAGGGCAAGGGAGGAGCGAGGGGCCTGGGCTGGGAGGTGAACTGCGCCGGTGAGGGGCTGAGCTGCGGCTGTGGATTCAGCCGGAACAGCTTCGGCCACACCGGCTTTACCGGGACCAGCATGTGGATCGATCCGGAGCGCGGATGGGCCGTCATTTTCCTCACCAATGCCGTCCATCTTGGCCGCGATCACGCGCTCAGGCGCTTGCGGCCGATCCTGCACGATGCCGTCACGGCCCGGCTCATGCCGGACCTGACATAAATTGCAGTCAAGTGTACAAAAGGGGGAAGTTGGAGCATGAAGAGGTTCTGTTTGCACACAGCCGCTTCGGTTGTGCTGGCCGCCACGATGGCCCTGGCCGGATGCAGCGGCGGAGCAGAGACGACCAAACCGTCGGGCGAGCAGGGAGGGCAGGGCGGCTCCGCGCAGGTGACGCTCACCATGAACAGTTGGCGCGTTGAGGACACGGAGGGGTACAAGAAGATCATCCAGGCATTTGAAGCAGAGAACCCCGGCATCAAGATCGACTTCAAGCCGCTCAAGGCCACGGAGTACGACACGATCCTGAACACGGCCCTGCAGAGTGACAGCGGCCCCGACATCCTGCAGCTTCGGCCCTACGCGCCCGGCATCTCGCTGGCGGAGGCGGGCCATTTGGAGCCGCTTGACAATCTGCCCGGCATACGCGAGTTTCCCCAGGACGTCCTGGCCGCTGCCACAGGCAAAGACGGCAAGATATACGGCGTCCCGCTCTCGCTCAACTCGACGCAGATTTACTACAACAAAAAAATCTTCGACCAGTACGGGTTAAAGGAGCCGAAAAGCTGGGACGAACTGATCGCCACAGCCAAAACACTGAAGGAAAATGGCGTGGTGCCATTCGCGTTTGGCGCCAAGGAAGGATGGCTGCTCTCACTCAGCCACGGCGTGATTGCACCGGGAACCTACAACGGCAACGCGTTTGTTGACAAGCTGCTGAAAGGGGAGAGTACCTTCACCAGCCCTGAGTTTGTCAAATCGCTGCAGCGGATGCAGGAGCTGGTCCCTTATTTCCCGGAAAATTTCGTCGGCCTGGAACTGAACGACATCCGCACGATGTTTTTCACGGAAAAGGCGGCCATGTTCATCAATGGCAGCTTTGAGCTGGAAGGGTTGAAAAAGATGAACCCGGATTTGCCGATCGATTTCTTCCCGATGCCGACGGATGACGGCAGCAACGTTTTGACCACCTGGGTGGACGGCTCGTACGCAGTCAACGCCAAGTCCAAACACAAACAGGAGGCGCTGAAGTTTTTGGAGTTTATGACGACGAAAAAATTCGGCGAGCTGTTTGCAAGCGAGTTCAAACGGATCAGCGCCGTGCCCGGAGTGAGCACCGACGACCCGCTGGTGAACAAGATGGCGGAGATGTCGCAGAGCATCGCCACGCCGTATCTGATGGTGGTCCATTTTGCGGAAGGGAATCCGTCGACGAAAAAGACGCTGGAGAACGCCCTGCAGGGCATGTACCTCGGCAAATTGACGCCGGAGCAGGTGGCGCAAGAGGTGCAGAATTCAGCGGAAAAATGGTTCCCCGCTTTCAAGAAGTAGACATTTGTGGAAAATGGCGGCGGGGTGAGAGCGTGCTTGTTTCCGCTCCGCCGCCCTCATCAGGGGGTGGGTGAACATGAGCATAGCAAAGACACGGGCTGCCCGTTCAAAGGGAAAAGCGCGGTGGCTCGTCCACCTGTTTCCCCTTCCGGCTCTCGTGATTTACACATTGTTTGTCGTCTACCCGATCGTGTCTGCCTTCACCTACAGCTTGTACGAGTGGGAGGGCATCTCCAGAGGCGCCTACGTCGGCCTGAAAAACTTCATCACGCTGTTTCGGGTGGAGCCGTTTCAGGAAATGTTCTGGAACGCGTTTGGCCACAACGTCATCTACTTCGTGGTTGAGATGATTGTGCAAAACGGCATCGCCTTTGTGCTCGCCTTTCTCATCTACCGCAAGCTCAGGGGAGCCGGTCTCCTCAAGGTGGCCTATTTCCTCCCTCGACTCTTGTCCGTCATCGTGGTCGGCTTTTTGTGGAAGCTGATCCTCAATCCCAACTACGGGGCGCTCAATACCTTGTTGCACAAGCTGGGCCTTTCGGAGTGGGCCAGGCCCTGGCTGGGAGACCCGGATACCGCCTTGTTGGCAATCATTCTCGTCAACTGCTGGTTTGGCATCGGGTTTGCGGTGCTGATCTTCCTCGCCGGGCTGCAGTCCATTCCCGAGGAGCTGATCGAGGCGGCCCGCTTGGACGGGGCGAGCGGCCTTCGCATGCTGGTGAAGATCATTCTTCCGCTCTGCATGCCTTCGATCACGATCATGACGATCTTTACCTTCATCCAGGCGTTCGAAGCGTTTGAACTGGTGTACGCCATGCAGGGGTCGATGGGCGAACCGTATTATTCCACCGACACGCTGGCCGTCTACTTTTACCGGTTGGCGTTCAGCGGGGCGGGAGGCGCCGGAGACATCTCCATTGGTCTGGGCTCGGCGCTAGCCATCGTCATCTTTTTCATCGTCGCATCCGTCTCAGCCCTCTCTCTCTACCTGATGCGGAAACGGGAAGTGCAGCACTGACGGAGCGGAAAGGAGGAGCAGTCTTGTGAAAACTGGCGTGGGCGTCCGGTCGCTGCAGTATGTGTTCGCCTATCTGTTTGCGCTGGTGGCGACGTACCCGATTGTGCTGATGATCGTCTCGTCGTTTAAAACCAATGTGGAGATTTTTTCTGATCCGCTCTCGCTGCCCCGCTCGTTCAGCCTGGAGACGTACCGCAAGCTGTGGGAGGCAGTGCCGTTTGGCCACTTTTTTTGGAACAGCATCGTTGTCAGCGTCGCCTCGGTCGTGCTGATCGCCCTCGTTTCGGCAATGGCCGCCTATTATCTGGCCCGGTTCTCGTTCCGCTGGACAGGGGTGCTGTACTTCTTCTTTCTGATCGGCTTGATGATCCCGATCAAGCTGGGGATTGTGCCGCTGTTCATGCTGATGAAAAAGCTGGGGCTGTTAAACTCCCTCTGGTCGCTGATTGTGATATACACGGCGAGCGGCATCCCGATCTCCGTGTTCATCCTCACCGGCTTTTTCCGCACGCTGCCGGTGGAACTGGAGGAGGCCGCCCGAATCGACGGCTGCAGCCACTTTCAAATCCTGTGGCGGGTGCTGCTGCCGCTGATTCGGCCCGCGCTCGGGACCGTGGTGATCATCAATTTTATCAGCGCCTGGAACGATTTCTTTTTTCCGCTGATCTTCATCCAGGAAGAGACGCTGAAGACGATCCCGGTGGGGATGATGGTGCTGTTCGGCGAGTACGAGACGGACTGGAGCCTGCTGTTTGCCGGCCTGACGCTCTCCGCCCTGCCGATGATCGTCGTGTTTCTCCTGGCGTCCAGGCAGTTCATGGAGGGGTTGACAGCCGGTGCGGTCAAGTGAACAGCGGCGCTGGTTTGTCGGCATCGACGGCGGCGGGAGCAAGACTACGGCGGCTGTCTGCGGTGCGGACGGGCAGATCGTCGCCCTGGCGATGGGAGAGGGAAGCAATCCGCTGTCGCGCCCCTGGCCGGAGGTGGAGGAGACGCTGCGCGCGTTGCTGCGCGACTGTTTCCAACAGGCGGGTGCGGCGGCACACGAGGTGGAAGGGCTGTTTTTCGGATTGGCCGGTGCCGACCGGCCGCAGGTGCAGACGCAGATTGCCAACGCGTTTCGAGCGGAGTGGGGAGAGCGGCTGCAGATCGACAACGATGCCGTGGCCGCACTCTACTCCGGCACCTGGGGCGAACCGGGCATCGTGCTGATTGCCGGCACCGGTTCCATCGCCTACGCGCTGACGGCGGATGGGAGCCGGCATCGCGTCGGAGGCTGGGGATATCTGGTCGGCGACGAGGGCAGCGGCTATGACCTGGGCCGGCAGGCGGTGGCGGCTGTGCTCCGGGCGTTTGACGGCCGCGGCGACCCGACGGCGCTGACCGGGATGCTGGTGTCGCACTACGGGGTGGAGGCGCCCGACCAACTGATCGCTCGATTGTACGGATCGCCCAATCCGCGCAGGGAATTGGCCGGGGCGGCCATCCTGGTGGACCGGGCGGCTGCCGCAGGAGACGAGGTGGCCGGACGGCTGGTGCGGCAGGCAGCCGCTTCGCTCGTGGAGCTGGCGGAGGCGTGTCGGGCCAAGGCTGGAGAGCGGCTGCCCGTAGTGCTGGCGGGCGGGTTGTTGGCATCTGATACGATGCTGCGCCGCGCCGTGATGCAGATGGCCCGGTTTGAGGCGGTCCTGCCGGATGCGCCGCCGGTGACCGGTTGTCTGGCCGAGGCGCTGAGGCGGGCAGGCCTGTCAGTCAATGCAGCAGTCAGGAAAAATCTGTGCCGATACCATCCAGAGGGGGAAGCCAATGGGGGAGAACTTGTTTGAGCTCACAACGGAGATGCGCAACCAGGCGAGCGAGTCGCTGGATCAGATGTCCAGCCTGGAAATCGTGACGCTGATGAACGAAGAGGACAAAAAGGTGGCGCACGCCGTACAGTGTGTTCTGCCCGAGGTGGCACGGGCTGTGGACATGATCGCCGCCGCCCTGGAAGCAGGAGGGCGCCTCTTTTACTTCGGCGCCGGCACAAGCGGCCGGCTGGGGGTGCTGGATGCTGCGGAGTGTCCGCCCACCTTTGGCACTGATCCGCAAATGGTGCAGGGAATCATCGCCGGCGGGGAAGCAGCGTTGAAGGAAGCGATCGAAGGGGCGGAAGACTCGCCGGAGTTGGGAAAAGAAGACGTCCGCCGGTGCGGCGTCCGAGCCGGTGACGTAGTGGTGGGCATAGCCGCCAGCGGTCGAACGCCGTACGTGATCGGCGCGCTGGAAGAAGCCAAGGCGCGGGGGGCGGCCACCGTCTCCCTCTCCTGCAATCCCGATCCCGACATCAGCCAGGGCGTGGACGTCTCGATCAACATCGTCGTCGGCCCGGAAGTGGTGACCGGATCGACGCGGCTGAAGGCGGGGAGCGCCACCAAGATGGTGCTGAACATGCTGACGACGGCCAGCATGGTCCACCTGGGCAAAGTGTACGGCAACCTGATGGTCAACGTACAGGCGACCAACCACAAGCTGCGGGAGCGGGCCAAGCACATTGTCATGCAGGCAGCCGGCGTCAGCTACGCCGAAGCGGAGCAGTTGATCGCCGAAGCCGGCGGAGACGCCCGCGTGGCGATCGTGATGAAGCTCGCCGGCCTGTCGGCGGCGGAAGCGGCGGAGCGGCTGCGCCAGGCAGGCGGCAAGGTGCGGAACGCCATTGATCAAGCGAAGAAATAGACACACGAGACAGCGGCGCAGGCCGGTCCGGTGACACGGATCGCCTGCGCCTTGCTTTGTTGTGGGGGAGGCGTCGGTATATGTATCTGACCCATCGACCAGAGGATGGAAACAACAGATGGAATAGGGTAAAATTGGTTGTACATAACAATAAAATTCGGCACAGGCTATTGCCTTGAAGGGGTAGCCGTTTTCTCGTCCGTCAAACAAGGGAGCGGATCGGACGAAGGGTTCTATTCCAACAATGAGCAGGGAGGATGAATCGGATGGCGGACTGGACGGACAGGCGGACCGTGTTGACGGCAGGCTTTGCCCAAATACCCAAGGGGACGACCTTGTACGAATTGTCCACGATGGTGGGATGTGTGCTGATCATCGACGTGGAAGACGATGTCATCTGCGATGCCAGCTTTACGTTTGTCATGGAGAAAACGAGCGACTTTCTCGCCTCGCTGTTGAGAGGAAAATCAGTCGCGAACGGGATGGCGGAGATTGTGCAGGAGGTGCAGGAACGTTTCCTGGCGCCTGGTCAGGGAGCGGTGCTGCAGGCGATTCGCGCCGCAGTCGACCGTTATCACGAGAGAAAGCGATAGGGAAAGCGCAGTCGGCGGCGAAGCGCCAACAGGATCAACGCTCGAAGGTGCTGGAGGGTTGTACATGCGTGAAGAACCATCGACCAGGGAAGAGTACACGCTGCACCTGCTGAAACGGTACAGCCAGTGGCTGCACCGGATCGAACAGGTGGACCGCGAGGAAGTGGATGCGCTCTCCCGCCAACTTGCCGGGGATCTCCCGGAGCCTGAATACATCGGTCACAAACAACTGCTGGAGGGAATTGTCACCCTGCATGAAAAAGTGACACATCTGCTGTGGTTGTCAGAACATTTAAAAATTATCCACGACCTCAGCCACATCTTTGCCAAGACCTTTGAGGAAGAAAAGATTCTGTGGAAGGCCTTTGAACTGGTCTCCCGGGTCATGCCCACAGACGCCTTCCTGATCGCCTTTTACGATGAAGGGGACAACGAGATCCGCATTCCGCTTTGCATCGACAGCGGGGTGAACTACGGTCCGATCACCCTCCCCTACGGAAAAGGTTTGATTTCCAAAGTGCTCGCCACCCGGCAAACCGTCCATCTGCAGACGTCGGATGATGAGGCGGAAGGGGCGTCCGTGCGGTGGGGCAACCCCGACAACGACACCAATGCCTGCATTTTTGTGCCGCTGATGCTGGACAACCAGATCAAAGGGGTGATCTCCGCCCAGTCGTACCGCGAATTTGCCTACAAAAAGGAGCACGAGGAGCTGCTCGCCATCATCGGCTTTCAGGTGGCCAGCGCGATCGAAAACGCCAGGCTGTACGATCGGATGTACCAGATGTCGTTCCGGGACGAGCTGAGCGGCATTCTGAACTACCGCGCCTTTCACCGCGATCTGGAGCAGCTTCTAGAGAGCCAGCCGCCCTCCGTCGCGCTGATCATGTTCGACTCCGACCATCTGAAAGCGGTGAACGACCAGTACGGCCATCACCTGGGCGACGCGCTGATTCGGCGCATCGCCGAGGCGTTAAAACAGAGCGCCGCACTGGAAGACAGCGTCTACCGCTACGCCGGAGACGAGTTCATGCTGCTGTCCCCGCGGGCGACGCTGGACGAAGCGATGGCCAAAGTGGGCGCTGTCCGGGAGTACCTGCGCCTGCACCCGCTGGTTTGCGAAGAGCAGGTCATTCCGGTATCGGTCAGCGTGGGAATCGCATGTTATCCCCAGCACGCCGACACGGCAGACGGGTTGAAGCGGGCGGCAGACGAAGCGCTCTACCGCTCCAAGCACAACGGGAAAAACTGTACCACGGTGTACGGTTCGGCGTAGTGCTTTAGCGGCGGAACCAGGCGTAGATAAAGGTAAACAGCGGCGACAGCCACAAAAACAGGGCGTACGGAAGGTATTCAACCGTTGATACGTGCAGCATGTTGGTGAAAAACGCGCCGCTCACGCCCCAGGGAATGAGGGGATTGACCAGCGTGCCGCAGTCCTCCAGGGTGCGAGAGAGACGCTTGAGCTCCATCCCCCTGCGGGCAAAGGTCTCCCGAAACATCTGGCCAGGCAGCAGGATGGAGAGGTACTGCTCACCGGTCAGCGCGTTGACCAGAATGGAGGAGGTTCCGGCCAGCCCGACCAGCCCGCTGTCTCGCTTGATCCGTTGCATCAGCGAGCGAAACAGGCCATCAAACACGCCGCTGTGGTGCAGCAGACCGCCCAGCGAGAGAGCGATCAGGATCAGAGAGAGCGACCAGGTCATCGACATCAGGCCGCCGCGGTTGACGATCGAGGCGACAATGTCATTGGAAAACGAGGCGTGAAACCCATTTTGCATCACATTCAGCCACTCGGCCGGCGAGGTCACGCCCTGCAGCAGCGCAGCGACCGCGATCCCGCCGGCAATGCCCGTAACCAGCGTCGGCATGATCGGTATGCGCATGGCGGAGCAGAAGAGCACAGCCAACGCCGGCAGCAGGGTCAGGGCCGAGATGGTAAAGTGCTGCTCCAGTTCCTGCCGGATGGCGTAAATTCCCTGCAGGTCGACAGGCGCTGTCTGTCCCTGCAGAGCAAAGAACAGCACGGTAATGGCAAATGCGGGGACGGTCGTCCGCGTCATGAAGCGAATATGCGTCGTCAATGGCACGTCCGTCACTCCGGCGGCAATGTTGGTCGTGTCGGACAATGGCGACATTTTGTCCCCAAAACAAGCGCCGCAGATGACGGCACCTGCCGTTACGAGCGGGTCCATCCCCAGGGCGGTGGAGACACCCATCATCGCGACGCCGACCGTGCTGACCGTGGTGAACGAGCTTGCGGTTACGGTAGAGATGACGAGCGTCAGGAACAGGGCGCTCAGCGCAAAATACTGCGGCTGGATGATGGCGATCCCGTAGTACAGGATGGTCGGAATCGTTCCGCTCATCATCCATACCCCGATCAGGATGCCGATCAGCGCGAGAAGCAGCATCGGCGCGACGGCTGACTGCACCCCTTTCACCAGGCCTTCCTCCATACGGCTCCACCTGATGCCGTACAGGCGCAGCAGAACCGTGGAGGCCACGGTCGCGGCCAACAGCGGCATGTGCGGCTCGGCTTTTCCCCAGAACATGGCGGGAAACAGCACGGCAACGACGGCAGCCAGCACCGATGCGCTTTGCGCAAACGACAACGATTTGTTCATCAATAGTCATACTCCTTGTACAAAGTGGAATGTATGCACGTTTCCGCTTTTTGGCTTTACGGCTTTTGTGCTTTTGTGCGTTTAAGTGAGATAGGGGTACTGTAGCCTGATTTGCTTGATTCGTCAATGATTTTTGTCGTATTCAGAATGGTAAAAAAATAGTGGGCAATTACGTCATAGGGATTTTCCTGCCGCTGTCCACCCCGAATTTCAGACGCGTTTTCGTCCTTGTCTGTTCTACGTCCCCCTTCTTACAATAAACCTACAGCGCTGTGTAGTAGAACATTCGCAGGAAGAACACGTAAATCGGGGTGAACGCATGAAGACAGTGGAAGAATTGGAACGGAAAATGACAGAACCTTCAGACGATTTGGTTCGAGCGGTATCCCAACTGGACGGGGATCTGATCATCCTCGGCGTCGGCGGCAAGATGGGACCCAGTTTGGCCATGTTGGCGAAAAACGCGATCAGGGCGGCAGGAGGGAAGCAGCGGGTGATTGGCGTTTCCCGTTTTTCCTCCGGGACGCTCCGATCCAAGCTGGAGGCAGCCGGGATTGAAACGATATCGGCCGATTTGCTGGACGACCAACAGCTTCAGCAGCTGCCCAAGGCGGAGAATGTCATCTACATGGCCGGCCAAAAGTTTGGCACGACTGGCCGAGAGCCGTATACCTGGGCGATGAATGCCTACCTGCCGGGCCGGGTAGCGGAAGCGTTTCGCCACTCGCGGATCGTCTCCTATTCGACGGGGAACGTGTATCCGCTCATGCCGGTCAAAGGGGGAGGAGCCACCGAGGAGACGCCGGTTGCGCCGGTGGGCGAATACGCGCAGTCGTGCCTGGGCCGGGAGCGGATTTTCTCCTATTTTTCAACCGTTTACAACATCCCCATGCTGCATTTTCGGCTCAATTATGCGATAGACATGAGATACGGGGTCCTGCTGGAAGTAGCCTCAGCCGTCCGCGAGCGGCAGCCGATTGATTTGAGCATGGGGCACGTCAACGTCATCTGGCAGGGGGACGCCAACGAAATGGCGATCCGCTCGCTCGCCCTGTGCGACACGCCTCCTCGCATCCTGAACGTAACCGGTCCGGAAACGATTTCCGTACGCTGGCTGGCTGAACAGTTCGCCAAGCGCTTTGGGGTCGATCCCATCTTCGTGAACGAGGAGCAGGATACCGCCCTCCTGAGCAATGCGTCTGAAGCCCATCGGCTGTTCGGGTACCCGCGGGTCTCGCTTCAGCAGATGATCGACTGGACGGTGGAGTGGATCGAAGCGGGCGGCGAGATTTTGAACAAAGCGACGCGCTTCCAGGAGCGAAAGGGGGAATTTTGAGGTGGTCCAAGGGCTTCGTCCGGCTGTCGCCAAAAACCTGTACGAAGGGGTGGTGATTCCGGCCCACCCGCTCGCGCTCGATGCCTCACGCAAGCTGGACGAACGGCGGCAGCGCGGGCTGACGCGATACTATCTGGCTGCCGGAGCCGGTGGAGTGGCCGTGGGAGTCCACACGACCCAGTTTGAGATCAGGGACCGGGAGATCAATCTGCTGGAACCGGTGCTGCGTCTCGCTGCCGAGGAAGTGGAGCGGGCGGGAAAAACCGACTCGTTCATCAAGGTAGCAGGCATTTGCGGCCCCACCGCACAGGCGCTGCACGAAGCGGAATTGGCGGCCAAACTGGGCTACGATCTGGGGCTGGTCAGCATGGGAGGGCTTCACGACTGGAGTGAAGCGGACCTGCTGCGGCGAACCGAGGAGATCGCCAAAGTAATCCCGGTGTTTGGCTTTTACCTGCAGCCCGCAGTCGGGGGACGGGTGCTGAGCGCCGCGTTTTGGCGGGAGTTTGCCGAGATTCCCGGCGTCATGGCGGTGAAGATCGCCCCGTTCAACCGGTACCAGACGCTCGATGTCGTGCGGGCCGTCTGCCAATCCAGCCGCCGTGACGACATTGCCCTGTACACGGGCAACGACGACAACATCGTCGCCGATCTGCTGACGATCTATCGGGTTTGGGTGGACGGAAAGCCGGTGGAAAAACGGATCGTCGGGGGGCTGCTCGGCCACTGGGCGGTCTGGACGCATGCGGCTGTGAGGCTGCTCGACGAGATCAAGCGGGCGAGGGAGAGCGGGATGATTCCGGCAGAGCTGCTGGTCCGCGGCATCGCCGTTACGGACGCCAATGCCGCCTTTTTCGACCCCGCACATCACTTTGCCGGGTGCATCCCCGGCATCCACGAAGTGCTGCGGCGGCAGGGGCTGCTGGCGGGGCGATGGTGCCTGCGGCCGGATGAAGAACTGTCGGAAGGCCAGATGGAGGAGATTGACCGCGTGTACCGGGAGTACCCGGAGCTGAATGACGATTGGTTTGTCCAAAAACATTTGGATGAGTGGCTGTCATAAGTCCCAACAGGCGCAGGGAGGAGGGCGTGGCGATGCAGATCAAAATCAAGATCGGGGTTATCGGACCAGTCGCGATTGTGGAAAACATCCGGGAGGCGATCAAATCGTTTCCCAATTTCATCCCCGTATTTCGCGCTTCCGATCAGATTACGGACGCGCCCGTCTTTGCCCGAGAGTTGATGGACGAAGTGGAGGTGCTGCTGTTTTCCGGCTACTATCCGTACAAAATCGCCAAGGAATCCGTGTCCTTTACCGTCCCGGTCCACTACGTGCCGCTAACGGGAACGGGACTGTACCGCGCGCTGTTTCGCCTGTATCCGTACAGGAAGAGGGGCTGCTTCTCCATTGACACGATTGCCCCGCAGGCGGTGGAAAAAGTGCTGAACGAACTGGGAGAGCCGTTTGCCGAGATGCACTACTACAGCGGGGGCTCCTATCAGGTGGAGGAGATGATCCGCTTTCACCGGGAAGCGTTTGAGCAGGGGATAAGCGACGGGGCGCTGACCGGCGTGAAGGCCGTGTCCGACGCGCTGACCAGTCTTGGCATTCCCAACGAGTGGGTGACGCCCACCATCCAGGACATCACCGTATCCCTGGAGCGGGCGCTGCTGTCCACGGAGAAGCGGCGCAACAAGGAGTCGCAAATTGTCTTTGGACTGATTCAGATCGACGGCTACACGCAGTGGGTAGAGCGGAGCTCGTCCGAGTACGACGTGCAGAAGCGAAAACTGGAGATTCACCGGATGTTTCTCGATTACGTGGGCTGCCTGGACGGCTATTTGACCAGCCTGGGCGGGGGAGAGTACCAGTTTGTCACCACCCGGGGAATTTTCGAACGGGAGACGAGAGGGTACAAATTCATTCCGCTCTTGACGGACGCGAAATCCGCCCTGGGCGTTTCGCTCAGTATTGGCGTCGGCTTTGGCAAGTCGGCCAACGAAGCGGGAACCCACGCCCGGCTGGCGCTCCGCCAGTCCAAAGAGTTCGGAGGGGACATCTGCTTCATCGTGCTGGAAGACAGGAGCGTCATCGGACCGGTCGAAATGGCGCATCCGATGGTGTACGGGCTGTCCATCACCGACAAGGACCTGCTGCAAAAGGCGGAAAAGGCGGGCATGACCGCTGCCTACATGAGCAAACTGATGGCACAGGTGACGCGTCTGGGGAAAACGGAGTACACCGCGCAAGAGCTGGCCTCGATTCTCGGGGTGACCGTACGCAGCGCCCACCGCATCTTGCTGCAGTGGCTCGACGCCGGGCTGGTGGAGATCGTCGGGGTGGAAAAAATCACGTCGCGGGGCAGGCCGCGGCAGGTGTACCGCCTCTCTTTTGCCGCCTCTCCGATCAACCACAGCGAGCATGAGCGGGCCTCGGCCGAGTGAGCGGGAAGGAATTTCAGACGGGTTTTCGACATTGACCCATTATCTGGGGATTGCGTACAGTTGAAGTACAGCAGCATTTATCTGAATGTTTTCAATATTATTGCCGAATGGGGCTTGGACCTGGATGAGCGGTCCACCGTCCTGACGGCAGACCCGGCTCATCCGATTGGTAACGGAAAAAAACGGGGGGATTCGCATGCGTAAACACCGCATCATCAAATGGCTGGCAGCCGTTGGCCTGAGCGGAACGCTGCTCATCAGCGGCTGCTCGGGCAGCCAGGACGCCTCTGGAGAGACCGGCGAAAAGGTGTCCATAAAACTCGGCTACTACTCGTCCGGCTCCTCGGATGCAAAAATGCAGGAGCTGGTGAAGCGATTCATGGAAAAGCACCGCAACATCGAAGTGACGACAGAATCGGCGCCATACGGCAAGTTCTTTCAAAAGCTGGACACCCAGATTGCCGCCGGCAGCGCGCCTGACGTCTGGCTCTCCGACGGTGTCTACGTGGCCAAGTTTGCCGAGCGGGGGGCTGCCAGGGATCTGACCGACTGGGTCATGAGGGACTTGAACACGGACGACTACTACGGCCTGGAGTTCAACAAGGACGCCGACGGACGCTACTGGGGAGTGCCGCAGGGGCTGCAGATCGCGGTGCTGTTTTACAACAAGGAGATGTTTGACAAAGCGGGAGTGCCGTACCCGAACGAAAACTGGACCTGGGACGATCTGAAACAAGCGGCTGAAGTGCTTACGCTTGACAGCAGCGGACGCAATGCCCGCGACCCGGCCTTTGACGGAAAGGCTGTCAATCAATTCGGCCTGGCCTTTTTCAGCATCACCGAGGGCTGGATGAGCGTGCTCAAGTCCTACGGCGGCGGCGTATTGGACGAGACGATGCAAAAATCGATCATCCAATCGCCGGAAAACAAGCAGGCGCTGGAGTGGATTGTGGACGGGATGAAGCGCAACCTGTTTACCGATCCGAGCGATCTGAAAAGCTTTAAAAGCCCGGTCGCCCCGTTCCCCAGCAGGCAGGCAGCGATGCGGATCGGCATTTACGCCAGGGTGCTGGCGGCCAACGAAGCGGGCCTGAACTACGACGTTACCCTGCTGCCCAAAGGGCCGGACGGCAAGCGGTTTGCCCCGATCATCGCCAATTCCTGGGTGATCAACAGCAAGACGAGCGACGCGAAGGCACAGGCTGCCTGGGAGTGGATCAAGTACTGGGTGACGGACGACGAGGTGCAGCAGGAATGGGCCCGTCTGGGCGAAGCGGTGCCGGTGAAAAAATCGGTGGCGAACTCCCCGCTGTTCCTCGATACCGGCACTCCGCCGCAAAACAAGCAGGCGTTTTTGGACAGCTTCGCCTTCGCCGGCCGGCTGGACGACAACGCGGTGTGGGAAGAGTGGCTGAGCAAGTTTAACGACAACATGAACCGTGCCTTCTTGGGCGAGATGTCGGTAGAGGAAGCGATGGCCAAGGCGGATCAAGAAGTGCAGCAGGTGCTGGACGCATTTTACAAAAAGTGAGGGCGCGTCGAGATGGAAACGGTGAAGAAAAATGCCCTAAAGAAGAGCGAGGGGAGATGGGGACTTTTAATGGTCTCCCCTTACATCGTCCACTTCGTCGTGTTTGTGGCGGTGACGTTTCTCGCCTCGCTCTATTTCAGTTTTTCGGACTATGACATCCTGAATCCGCCAAAGTGGGTGGGTCTGGCCAATTACGAGAAGCTGGTGCAGGACCCGGTGTTTTGGAAAGCGCTGTGGAACACCGTTTATTTCGCCGTCTTGTTCGTGCCGGCCCAGACCTTTCTGGCACTGGTGCTGGCGGTCGCGCTGAACCAGAAGCTGAGGGGGTTGAAGCTGATCCGGCTGGCCCATTTTCTGCCGGTCATCTCCTCCTGGACGGTGATCTACTACGTGGCCGACGCGATCTTCAACCCGCGTTTCGGCATGGCCAACTCCCTGCTCATGCGGCTGGGGCTGGAGCCGCAGAAATGGCTGCAGGACGAGTTGCTGGTCATCCCCATCCTGGTGCTGGTGGCTGTCTGGAAGGGGGTCGGCTACATCATGGTGATCTTTCTGGCGGGTCTGCAAAACGTTCCGCAGGAGATGTACGAGGCGGCCGACATCGACGGAGCGGGAACAGTCAAAAAGTTTTTCAAGATCACCATGCCGATGATCTCCGGGACGACCTTTTTGGTCCTCATCCTCAGCACCATCTCCACGTTTCAGGCGTTTGAGCAAATCTACGTGATGACCGGCGGATCGGTGGACGCCACGGCGGCCGGCGGCCCCAACAACGCCAGCCTGCTGCTGATGGTGTACCTGTATCGCGAAGGCTTTTCCTTCCTCCATATGGGCTATGCCTCGGCAATCGCCTGGGTGCTGTTCATCATTTTGTTCGTGCTTACGCTGATCCAGGTCAAACTGCAAAAGCGCTGGGTGTATTACGAGAAATAAGGATGGGTCCCGGAGTGAAAGGAGGCGTTCCATGAACTACTTCCGATTGAAAAAAGCAGCCGGCTACGCTGTGATTCTGTTCAGTTCGCTCGTGATGCTTGTGCCCTTTGTCACCGCCGTATTCAACTCGCTGAAGACGTATCAGCAGTACACGGCCGTACCGTCCACGTGGCTGCCCGATCCCGTGCAGTGGAGCAACTACGCCGAAGTCTGGAACATGGCTGATTTTGGCACCTACACGCTGAACAGCCTGATCGTCGCGATCCTGTCTGTCATCGGGGCCATTCTGTCCAACTCCATGATCGCCTACGCGTTTGCCCGACTGGATTTTCCCTTCAAAAACACGCTGTTTCTGATCGTGCTGGGAACGATGATGATTCCCGCCGTTGTGACGATGATTCCGCAGTTTATCATCTTCAAGGAGCTAAAGATGCTGGATACCCTGATGCCGCTGTGGATTATCGAGTGGCTCGGGCAGCCGTTCGGGATCTTCCTGATGCGGCAGGCGTTTTTAAGCGTCCCGACGGCGTATGAAGACGCGGCCAAGCTGGACGGCTGCAATCCGTTCCAAATCTACTGGCGGATATTTTTGCCCATGTGCAAGCCGGCTCTCGCCACGCTGGCCATCTTTACCTTCATGACCAAGTGGAACGAAATTCTGATGCCGGTGCTGTACCTGACGTCCAAAGAAAAGTACACGCTGCCGATCGGCATCCTGGCGCTGCAGGGGCAGTGGTTCGGGAACGAACAGTACCTGGTGGCGGCCGCGCTGTTGAGCCTCCTGCCCATTCTCATCGTCTTTCTCATCGGAGAAAAGTACTTTGTCCACGGAGCAGGCAGTTCCGGTTTGAAGTAAACGGCCGCGGGACAGCTCCCTGCGGCAAGCGGAAAGGGTGATGGACATGTACCGGGTCGTCGTCATCGGGGCGGGCGAAATCGCCAACAGCCATTTGGAGGCGATCAAAACGAGCAGCGAGCTAAAGGCGGTCGCGGTCGCCGACATCGACGCCGGGCGGGCACAGGCGGTTGGCAGACGCTTCGGCGTCACTCCCTACACGTCCTACAGGGAGATGGTGGAACGGGAACAGCCTGATATCGCGGTTGTGGCCCTGCCGCACCACCTGCACCGGGAGGCCGCCGTCTTCGCTGCGGAGCACGGCTGCCACATCTTGTTGGAAAAGCCCATGGCGAGGAACGAAGCGGAGTGCGATGCGATCATCCGGGCGGCGCAGCAGCACCGCGTGACGCTGATGGTGGGGCATACCCAGCACTTCAAGCCGGAGAACCGCAAAGCCAAAGCGCTGATGAAAACCGGGGCGCTGGGCCGACTGGTGATGGTCAACGACACGCGCCACCTCCACTACTTCCGTGAAGAGCGGCCTGCCTGGTTTTTGGATAAGGCCAAGGCGGGCGGCGGCATACTGATGAATCTGGGCGTCCATTCCGTCGACAAGCTGCAGTGGCTGACGGACAGCAGGGTGGTCCGGGTGAAGGCATCTGTCAGCCACTTCGGCCCGAGGGGAGACGTCGAGGGGAGCGGCCTGGCCTATTTGGAGACGGACAGCGGCGTGGTGGCGACGATTTCACAGTCCGGATACAAGGGAGCGGCGAAAGACGAAACCGAGCTGATCTTTACCGGCGGGATGCTGAAACTGGTCAGCGGCAAAGGGCTGTGGATGAGCGACGGCGGGGAGTACCGGCGCGTCGAGGTGGAAGAGGAAGCTGATCCGTTCGCCCTGCAGTTTGCGGCGCTGCTTGCGGCAATCCGCACCGGCTCCGAACCGGAGTGCTCCGGGGCGTATGGGAAAAGTGTCGTCGGCGTGGTGGAGGCGATGTATCGCTCGCATCACCTCGGCGCGGAAGTGGAAGTCGCACAGGGGAGGTCAGCGCGGTGAAATGGAGCATGTGCACGACGGGATGGAAGGAACACTCGCTGGAAGAGGCAGTCGCTGTCGCCAGACGCTTGGGATTGGACGGGCTCGAAATCTGGACGGGACATCTGGCCGAAGAAAAAGGACGTAACAGGACGCTGACGCAGGTGCGCGACCTGCTGCACCGCTTGGGGATGGCCGTGCCGATGCTCAGCACGTATGCCAATTTTTCTCCCGGCTGGGAAGCGGAGAGTCTGGCGGAGACGGAGGCAGCGATGCGGCAGGCGGTCGCGCTGGGCTGTCCGGCCGTGCGCGTCTTTGCCGGCACGAAGCCGTTTGCTCAGTCGACGGCAGAAGAGCGGGAGCGGATGATTGCCGCCCTGCAGCAGGCGGCGAAGCGAGGGGAGCAATACGGTGTAACCGTGGCCGTGGAGCTGCACAACAACACCTACGCCGACAGCATCGAGGGAGTGGAAACGCTGCTGGCTGCGGCCGATCATCCGCGCTTGCGCCTGATTTTTGACGGCTTCAACCTGTACGTGGACGGACGGGACCAGTTGGTCGCGCTGGATCGCCTGTACCGATGGATCGATCACGTCCATCTCAAAAACTACCGCTGGCAGCCGCAGCGGTGGGCCGACAGCGTTCCCGTCTCCGTCTTTACGGGGGACGTGGACAATCGGAAGCTGTTGGCTGAGCTGGTCAGGCGCGGCTACCGGGGCTTTGTCTCCTTCGAATACTTCGGCGAGCAGGCGGAGTCGTGCGTCAGGCAATCGCTCGAAGAGGTAAAGATGATCGCGCGTACAGAATGAACGGAGCGGGGACGAGTCACGCGTAAAGGACGTCCCGCTTCGCGAGGAGGAGAAATCATGGCTGAACACAGGACAACGCCTGCGTATTTTTGGTCTGAGCAGGACCGGGACTATGTGGTTGCCGCCTGCCGATCCCATTGGCCGCAGGAGGTGGACGAGGTGTTGAAACGGGCGGACCTCGCCTGCGAAAACACCTTTATCTTTACCCACCGCTGGGACATGGAGCGCTGCGACACGCCGGTCACCTTTCCCGGACGCATCGATTGGACGTACCGGCACAACGGTGATTTTGAGTGGACAGTCATGCTCAATCGGGCGCGGTACATGGCGGAACTGGGGCAGGCGTACTGGCTGACCGGCGAAGAAAAGTACGCGGCCGGCTTTGTTCGGCTGATGAAGGACTGGCTGGAGCAAAACCCGCTGACGGAAGAAGAGGTGCACGCCAGCCGGGAACGTTATTACAACGTAAAGGATACGTGGCGCAAACTGGACAGCGGCATCCGGATCGTCAACTGGATCAAGGGCTATCACTGTGTCCGCAGCTCTCCCGCATGGGGAAGGGACGAAGAGCGGCTGTTTTGGGAGGCGCTGCGGCTGCACGGCATGTATCTGCACATCGCCTACGTGCCGCACGATCGGCAGAGCAACTGGGGATTTTTGGAAACAAACGGATTGTTTCAAATCGGGTTGTTGTTTCCTGACCTGGCTGAGGCGCAGACGTGGCTGCGCGCGGCCATCGAGCGGCTGTCCGCGATGGTCCGCCTGCAGGTGTTTGAAGACGGCATGCACAACGAACAGTCTCCGATGTATCACCACGAAGTGCTGCAGTGTCTGTTTGAATGCGTCTGGTTGGCGGAGAAAAACGGAGTGGCGTATCCCGACGAGCTGAAGCGGACGCTCCATAACATGTACACTGCTTCGCTCGCGCTCATGAAACCAAACGGTCACCAGCCGATGGCCAGCGACAGCGACGATACCGACATTCGCGACATCCTCTGCCAGGGCGCCGTGTTGTTTTCCCGGGGAGATTTGAAATCGCAGGCCTATCCCGTGCTGGACTATCAGGGCATCTGGTACTTTGGCCGCGAGGGGGTGGAGGCGTACGAGCGGCTCCCGGCCGAACCACCTGCGTTTGTTTCGGTTCATCTCGAACAGGCGGGGTATGTCGCCATGCGCAGCGAGTGGTCGCCGGACGCCCATTATCTGCTGTTTGACGCCGGACACATGGCCCTGACGGGAAAAGCGCACGGTCACGACGATCTGCTGCACATCGAGCTGTCTGCCTACGGTCGCGAGTTTCTCGTCGATGCCGGCCGCTATACCTACATGGAAAACGACGAGCGCAAATATTTTAAGGAAGCGTTTCAGCACAACGTCGTCACCGTGGACGGCCTGCCGATGTCCGCTTACATCGACTCGTGGCTGTGGGGCAGGACGGCGCTGCCCGTTGACAGGTACTGTCGCGTTCACGAGGCGTATGCGTACGCGCAGGCGGGGCACGACGGGTACCTGTCGCTCAGCCAGCCGGTGCAGGTGTTGCGGCGGATTTTGTACGTGCCGCCGGACTGCTGGATCGTGGTGGATACCTTCCGATCCGAAGGCGCTCACGGATACGCGCAGCACTTTCACTTTGCCGAGGACGTCCCGCTGCAGATCGATCGGGAGACAAATACGGCCCGTACCGCCTTTTCCGAGGGCGCCAATCTGACCCTGATACAGCTCGGCCAAGGCGAATGGACGATGCAGCCCTGCTGGATTTCCCGCCACTACAACCAGAAGCGGGCGGCGAAGAAGCTGGTCTATCGGCAGGCGGCACACGGGTTTCACGCCTTTGTAACTGTCCTGACCACCCATCTGGGGCGGGAGGAAGCCGGCCTTTTCGTGCGGGAGCTGGAGGTGAGGGATACGCGGGACCGCCTGTTGGATGCAAAGCAGGTAACGGCGCTGGAGATCCGGCGGGAGGGGCGGTCGGCGGTGGCGCTCTTCTCTCATCAAGGACCGGACAGCTATCAATTCGCCGGAACGCACATGAGCGGTGAGGTAATACTGATTCGCCGCGATGCGGGGCAGGGCGGGCAGGCGTATGTGGTGAAGGTGTGAGTGCTTATGCGAAGGGGAGGAAAAGAAACGGATGAGCACACGGCTTGGCATTTGCCTGGACGGAGAACTGGCGGAGTTGGCGGCGGGTGTGGAAGCGCTTGGCGGGCAGCTGGGCGTGTATCTCGCGCCGGACGCCATACCCGTTCGCGCAATCCGCACGCCGGGTGACTTGACGGTATCGTGGGAAAACGGACGGGGCGAGATTCGCTACGATCAGCCGATTCACTTCTTCCGCGGTCTTGGCCTGCTCGCAGAGGCTTTGCGGGAGGGTCCAACCAGGCCGGTCCGGATACGGGAGGAACCCCAGTTTGCCATGAATGGCGTGATGGTGGACACGTCGCGCAATGCCGTGCCGACCGTGGACAGCGTGAAAACGCTGCTGCGGCACATGGCAGTCATGGGCCTGAATGTGCTGATGCTGTACACGGAAGACACGTACACTGTCGACAGCCAACCCTACTTCGGCTACATGCGCGGCCGGTACTCGCACCGGGAACTACGGGAGATCGACGATTACGCCCATCAGTTTGGCATAGAGGTCATCCCGTGCATCCAGACCCTGGCTCACCTGGAGACGTTTTTAAAGTGGAAGGCGGCTGACGGACTGCGGGACACGTCGGACGTGCTGTTGGCGGGGGACGAGCGAACCTATCAATTTGTCGAAGAGATGATCACGGCAGCCTCCAGGCCGTTTCGCAGCAAGAACATTCACATCGGGATGGACGAAGCGCACGGGCTGGGGAGAGGGAGGTATCTAGACCTGCACGGGTACCGGTCCCGGTTTGACATCATGACGCAGCACTTGAACAGCGTGCTGGCGATTACGCGCAGACTGGGGCTTACGCCGATGATCTGGAGCGACATGTACATCCGGATCGGGTCAAAGACAGGTGACTATTACGATGAGGCCGCCGTCATCCCTGAAGACGTGATCGCCGGCATGCCGCAGGACGTCAGGTATGTCTACTGGGACTACTACCACACCGACCCGGCCTTTTACGAGAAGTACATTCGTCTGCACAAGCAGTTCGGCTCCCCGCCCGTCTTTGCCGGGGGAATCTGGACGTTTTCCGGGATCGGGACCCATTACGAGAAAACGTTCCTCGCCACCAACGCAGCGCTTGAGGCGTGCAAGCGGGAGGGGATCAGGGATGTGTTTGCCACGATCTGGATGGACGACGGAGGGGAGAATCACCTGTTTTCCAGCCTGCTCGGCCTGCAGCTGTTTGCCGAACACGGCTACGCCCGGCAGTTGGACGAGGGCAAGCTGAACAGGCGATTTCGCTTTTGCACGGGCGCCGATCCCGATGCGTTCAGGCTGCTCGGCTCGATTGACACGCCCCCCGGTGCCGAGTGGCGGCAGCCGCTGGAGCCGGACAATCCCGGCCGGTACCTGCTCTGGCAGGACGTCTTGCTTGGTCTGTTTGACCGGCACGTGGAGGGGCGGGACGTCGCTTCCCATTATCGCTGGCTGGCCGGTGCGCTGGCAGAGGCGGCGCGGAAAAACGAGGCGTGGCGGCACGTATTTGAGGTGCCGGTCAGGCTGTGTGAAGTCTTGAGCGTGAAAAGCGAGATCGGCATCAGGCTGAAGCGCTCGTACGAGGAAAACAGGCGGGATCAGCTGGAGCAGCTGTGCACCCGCGATCTGCCCGAACTGCACCGGCGCGTCGATGAACTGCGGCAGGTGCATCGCGATCAGTGGCATCGCATCTACAAGCCGTTTGGCTGGGAGGTGCTGGATATCCGCTACGGCGGACTGCTTGCGCGGATTGACACAACGATCCGGCGCGTCACGGACTATCTGCAGGGAACGATCGAACGAATCGAGGAACTGGAAGCGGAGCGACTGTTCTTTGACGGCCGAAAGAGAGCGGACGCGGAGGGGATGGGCCGCTGCAATCGCTACCGGCACATCTGCACAGCCAACGTGTTATAGGTTTATAGGAGAGAAAAAACACAAGCCCGGGCGGGACAGCTCGGGCTTGTGTGCGTTGGGGAGATTTCCTTTCAGCGGTACTGCCTGGACACGATCCATTCCGTAAAGGGTAAAACGATCATCGCGAAGCAGGTGACCACAATCAGCGCCATGTTTTCCCGGTCGAACGCCCATTTTTCCACGGCGAGCGCAGCGAGCAGCAGGCCGATGAGGATAAAGTAACTAATTTTGGCGCTTTTCATCGTGATATACCGACCCAGTTCTTCATCCTGGGCTGGGCCGTCGCCCTCTTCAGGCGATCCCCAGGTGATTGCGGTAAAAAACGAACCGAGCAGAACAGCCGTGGGCATCAACTCATTGAAGCCGACGGGTTGGCCCATCAGCAACTTATATGCGGTAAACCCCGCAATGATGACAGTGGCCGTTCCGATTATTGCGGCACCCCATATCCGTGTCGTCATCTTCATCTTACATCTCCTCCTTACGCGTGAAACAATTCGTCGACTGTCACTCCAAGCGCGCGGGCAAGCTGAAACGCCAACTTGAGGCTGGGATCGTACTTGTTGTTTTCAATGGCGTTGATGGTCTGCCGGGAGACGCCGCACATCTTGGCCAGTTCTTCCTGGGAGATGTTATTCAGCTTGCGCAGCTGCTTGATCTTGTTTTCCATGGCGGTCTCTCCATTGGGGAAATGTAAAAGATGTTTTACATATACAGCGTACCAATCATATGGAAAAATGTCAAACATGTTTTACATACGCGTTTTTATTTAAAATAATTATAAATAGATATTGACTTTCATTTTGTATCAAGTATAATGATAACTGTTCCTAGTTGATAATTATTTTAATTTGATTTGGGAAAGAGGGGGGAGCTGGAATGTACGATGTGATTGTGATCGGCGCAGGTCCGGCAGGCACATCCGCAGCCATCTATACGGCGAGGGGCAACCTGAAGACACTGGTGATCGACAAAGCGCCCGGCACCGGCGCACTTGCCCTGACCCATAAGATCGCCAACTACCCTGGCGTGGAAGGCGAGCTGACGGGTAAAGAACTGCTGGACAAAATGAATCGGCAGGCCAAGAGCTTTGGCGCCGAGTTCCTGCAGACGACGATTACGGCCGTGGATGTGGAGGACGAGGTGAAACGCATCTACACCGCGCACGGTACGTTTGAAGCCAAAGCGGTGATTGTCGCCACCGGCTCCAAGGGACGCAACCGCATGCTGCCCGGCGAGGAACGCCTGTTGGGCAGAGGTGTCAGCACCTGCGCCACCTGCGACGGCGCGTTTTACCAAGGGAAGCACGTCGCGGTCATCGGCGACACGGAAGAGGCGCTGGAAGAAGCCATGGCGCTGACCAAATTTGCCGGCAAGATCACCTTCATCATCCCGCGCGGCGACCTGCAGGGCGTAGACGAGATGCCGGAGCTGCCCAATACGGAGGTAATGTTCCGCACACGTCCGCTGGAGATCGTCGGCGAACAGAAGGTGGAAGGCGTCCGCATCCGGCGGCCGGACGGCGCAGAGGAGCTGCTGTCTGTCGACGGCGTGTTCATCTTCCTGTCGGGCAGCAAACCAGGCACCGATTTTCTCGAGGATCAGGTCCCGCTGGATGAAGAAGGGTACATGATTCTCGACGAGTACATGCAGTCTGCCGTACCGGGTGTGTTTGGCGCCGGCGAAGTGCGGAAAACACCGGTCAAGCAGGCGGTCGTTGCAGCCGCTGACGGCGCCATCGCGGCGATGGCTGCCGACAAGTACATCAACAAGCGGTCCAAAATCGTACCACAGTACAAATAAGCATTCCAAAGAGAAGAGGAGCGATCATTTCATGGCACAAGCAATCGTGTATTCCAGCACCAACTGCGGCTTCTGCAAGCAGTTGAAATCCTATCTGGAGGAGCAAAACATCGCGTACGAAGAGCGCAACATTGACGAAAACGAGGCGTATCGCGAGGAGCTGGGACGTCTGGGCGTGATGTCCGTGCCGCTGACGCTGATCGGCGACAAGCAGATTCTCGGATTTAACCCGAACCGCATCAAAAAAGCGCTGGCCAGCCTGGAAGAACAGGCCCAGTAACCCAATACCCATACCCGGAGAGGAGAGACATCATCATGACAACGAACGTGACAGCACCGCAAGTGGAACTGAAAGTAGGCAAACCGGCCCCCGATTTTAACATGCTGACGACGAAAAACCTGGAGACGCTGGAAGAGCGCGTCACCCTGGCCGATTACAAAGGAAAGTGGCTCGTTCTGTTCTTCTGGCCGTTTGACTTTACCTTTGTCTGCCCGACGGAAGTGACCGCGTTCAGCGATCACCTGGACGAATTCCACGACCTGGATTGCGAAGTGTTGGGCGTGTCGACGGACAGCGTCTATACGCACCGCGCCTGGATTCAAACGCCGCGCGACCAAAACGGCATCGGGCCCGTGAAGTTCCCGCTGGCCAGCGACTTTACCAAGGAGACGGCCCGGGCTTACGGCGTGCTTGACGAAGAAACCGGCGCGGCCCATCGCGGTCTGTTCATCATCGACCCGGAAGGTGTGCTGCGCTACCAGGTCGTGACGGACATGAATGTCGGCCGCAGCGTCGACGAAACGCTCCGCGTGCTGCAGGCACTGCAGGCGGGCGGTCTCTGCCCGGCCAACTGGAAGCCCGGCATGAAGACATTGTAAATTGTAATCAGAGGTTTTTGGTGCGCACGATCGCCGGTTCTGCGGTACAATGAAAGCACGAGAAACCACAGGAAGAGGCGACGTGACGATGCGGGATGTCAAACATCGCTACCGGGGGCTGCCGCCCCGCACGCCGGAGATGCTGTACAACATCGTGCGCAAGTTTTACCGGGGAGCGGTCAGCCACTACGATCTAATCCAGGAGAAAAAGGCTGACGTCAGGGCAGCCTGGCTGCAAAGAGGGGAGAGCGGCAGCGACGCGGCACTGCGGCAGGCGATGACCACGCTGTTTCTGGAGTTTCACTTCTACGTCACCTGCTGGCTGCAAATAGAGATGGCTCTCTATCGGCTGGCGCGGCAGGACGAGCGTCAGGCGGAGGTAATGGAGCGCTTCCGCGATACGTTGGAAAAGCACGTAAAGGTGCGGGAGCTGCTGGATGAGACAGAGGCCTGCGTCCAGGTGCAGTGGCAGCATGACGGCCCTGGTCTGGCGTGCGTCGAGAGGGACGGATACACGTTTGGAGACGTGACATTTACCGTGGACGAGCAGAGCCTGCAAGACCTGCATGACTTGTATGCGGCGATCATGGCCGCAAGAGAAGCCCAACCCTCCGCTGCGCCGACCGTCTCCGGCTGAGGCAATCTGCCCGGCGCAGGACATGCTTGCAATCAACACGAAAAAACGTGACCGCCCGTTTTGGGACGGTCACGTTTTTCATGTAAGCCGGTTGTGCCGACATCAGAAACTGCTCGGGAAGATGGAGCCAGTTTGCTGCGGAGCGGGCTGGCCTGCATTGAGGGCGCGCACTTCCTGCACATTGGTGCCGGCAAAGCCGGGTTGGAAAATGGCTTGGGCGCCGCCAAACGACGGGCTGATCGACTGTTGCGGCTGAGCCTGCTGCATGTACCCGCCGCCCAGGGATGCGGAATAGCCAACTTGGTTTTGCTGGCGCACTTCCTGCACGTTGGTGCCGGCGAAGCCAGGTTGGAAAATGGCTTGGGCGCCGCCAAACGACGGGCTGATCGACTGCTGCGGCTGAGCCTGCTGCGCGTACCCGCTGCTCAGGGATGCGGAATAGCCGCCTTGGTTCAGTTGGCGCACTTCCTGTACATTGGTGCCGGCAAAGCCGGGTTGAAACACGGCCTGCACACCGCCGCCAAACGACGGGCTGATCGTCTGCTGCGGCTGAGCTTGCTGCGCGTACCCGCCGCCCAGGAATGCGGAATAGCCGCCTTGGTTTTGCTGGCGGACTTCCTGTGCGTTAGTCCCGGCGAAACCGGGTTGGAAAATGGCTTGAGCGCTGCCGAACGAATGGCTGATCGGCTGCTGAGGTTGAGCTTGCTGCGCGTACCCGCCGCTCAGGGATGCGGAATAACCGCCTTGGTTCAGTTGGCGCACCTCCTGCACGTTGGTCCCGGCAAAACCAGGTTGAAACATGGCGCTGGCAGGGGCACCGATGGACGGAAACTGCTGATATTGTTGGTTTTGTGTGAAGTGATTCATGTGTGTTTACACCTCCTGCCATTATCATTTCCAAGGATTAGAAGCTCATGCACGCAACGTCAATTCAAGAGAATTCTCATTTGGAAGAAAACGGATGCTCGGTACTATGCCTACAATTGCACATGGGTAAAAAACATGCCGGCCTCAATCAGCCGGCGATTTAGCTCCTCGATCCCGCCGCCTTTCCCTTGCCGCCGGGAAGGCGGGAGACGTATTGTGCGTAACGGATCAGGTTGGACAGGGAGGAACGGCGGATGGACGGTTCGTCAAACTTTTCCGGCTTGGCATTGGCCTCGAAAAACCAAAGCTGTCCTTCCGCGGTCAGTCCCAGATCCATCGACATTTCCGCCAAGGCTTTGATCTCTTCGTTCAGGGCGCGGGCGATGGTCAGCGAGGTCTCCTTGATCTTCGTTTCAACAGCCGCAGCATCTTCCTGGAACAGGGCGTTCAGCACGGTGGACAGGGGGTGAATCGAGCCGCCGCGCGGCACATGGGTGGTGATGTTTTGCGATCCGGCGCGACGGATGCCGATTCCGGTGACACACCACTCGCCCTTGCCGTTTTTCTGCACCAGGACGCGCACGTCAAACGGCTTTCCCAGATACAGCGCCCGATGGATTCCCTGCTGCATGATGTACCCCTGTTTCCGCATGTGCAATTTGACGTGTTTCCAGACGGCGTACAGCGAGGAGAAGCGGCGGGAAATCGCGCGTTTTTCCTGCAGTCGCTGCAGGAACCAGCCGTTCTTGTTTAGCTCCACCCGCATGATGCCCTGACCGGCCCTGCCCCGAACGGGCTTCAGGTAGACAAACCGGTGTTTGTTGCAGAAGGTCCGAAAATGGGCAAACGTATCCAGCTTCTTCGTCTCCGGCAAAAAGGGGGCTACCTCTGCGTGGCTGCTGAGCATGCGAAACAGCGTGTGCTTGTCAAAAAAGCAGCGGTTGAAAAGCGTGACGTTCTGCAAGTCCTCGATCTGATCCAGGGCTCGCTTCACGTCCGAGCGTCTTTCCGCCTGGCGCGACGGGACGCGGTTGTAGACGACGTGCGGAAACGGCAGCACGGTTTCCAGCCACTGATTTTGCTGATCGTCGTACAGATAGCCGCGGACGTGTTTCTTTTCCCAGTTGATCCCCTGTGGAGTAAATACGTAGACCAACGCGCCCAACTTTTTGCCGGAGAGGGAGAGGTCCTTGAAATGGTCACGATTGCCGAGAAAGGTCGGTCCGTCCCCGACAGTCAGAATGCCGATCAACGGTCCGATCTTCAAAGTGTTGTCGACGGTCTTGCAGTTGATGCGGGTACGGATGCGGCCCGGCTTCGGCTTTGGATTGCCCAGGTGCAGCCGTTTTTTGCAGTCAAACGGCCCCAGGTGGGCAATCAACTGCCGGGGGTTGTTCGGCGTGAGCGCTTGTCGCGGGACGTGCAAAAACCATCGGCCGCTGGGGAGGATGGTCAGCCACCCGGAGCGCTGTTGGAGCATGGGTGTTTCCTCCTTCCTGTACGGTGGTTCGCCTCGCTGCTTAAAAGTTGGCCAGATAGCAACTGTAGTCGACAAGCAGGCGGCTGGATTCCTGGTCCGCCTGTTTCAACCTGGCGTGTTTGAAGATGGACCGCCCCGGCTTGGAATTGGCTTCAAACATCCAGACGTGGCCGTGGGTGTCAATCCCCATGTCCAGCCCCAGTTCTCCCATGTCTGTCCCTCTCGCCTGTTCGAGCGCAGTGGCGATGAGGATGGCGGCTCGGGTGATGCGTTCAACCATCAGGTCTTTCTTTCTGCCGAACAGGTATGTCAGAAGTTCATCGCCTGGAATGACGGTTCCGCCGGTGCGGACGTGGGTGGTGACACTGCCGGAGCCGGCCACTTTGGCTGCCATGCAGGAGACGACCCATTTGTTTTGCTGGTTCTTGTGCAGGTGGACGCGGAAGTCAAACGGCCGGCCGTCAAACGTCATGAGCGAGATGCCCTGTTGAGCCAGATAGGAGCCGACACGGCGGGTGCGAAACACGTGCTGGTACAGCGAGGAGAGCTTGGCAAAGCGCCGCTTGACGATTTTGCTGCCGGAGTGGTAGGTGACGTCAAAGCCGCGGCCCGGATGGCGGACGATCTTGACGATCCCGTACCCCAGACTGCCGTTTTTCGGCTTCAGATAGACGAGCGGGTATTTCCGCAAAAGCGTGCGGAGCGTCTGCAGCGACGGCGAGGAATAGGTTTCCGGGATGTGTTCATTCACTTCGGGATTGGGGTAGAGGATTTGATGCACGGTCCATTTGTCGAAAAACCCCTGGTTAAACATCGGCAGATTTACGTAGTGAGCCAGCCTGAATTTAAATTCCTGAACCGCTTCCTGACGCTCCATCATCCGGGAAGGAATGCGGTCGTAGACGACGTCGGGCAGGGCGGTGTTCATTTTCCGCCAGACGTATCCGCCTCGCTTCGACGGGCGCAAAAACCAGGCGTCCACGCGGTGATCGTTCCAGTTTACGTCGTGCGGAGAGAAGATAAAGTAAAAGACGCCTTTCCCCTCTTGAGCCTGCAGCAGGTTGTAAAAAAACGAGGTGCGCGCTCCGATCGGCTGGCGGGAATTGCTGCGCAGTCCAGTGGTGACAATACCGATGGAGGGGCCGATGCGCAGGGTGTCATCTTCCCATTTGATGTGGATCAGCCCGCCGTGCGGAATGCCCAGATCGGCTTTCAACAGGCTCGTGACCTTGACGATACTGCTGTCCGGATTTCGCCGGTCCTGAAAGACGGTCGTGACCACTTCCCGTTTTCCCAGCGAGACCTTGATCTTTTGGCGGGGACGCAGCTGCAGCTTTTGGAACAGGTGGGACGGCAGGATAATGCCGGAGACATGCGGGTAGGACAGGAAGCGGAGCCGCACTATGATCGATTCCATGCGTTGTGTACCTCCTACATACTTTTCATGAGATAGCGGGCGTAGCGAACCGGATGCGCGATGGAGCGGAGCCGGGCCTTTGGATCGTCAATCAGGCGGAACACGGTCCGTCCCGGTCTGCTGTTTACCTCGATGATCCAGACGTTGCCCGCCGTGTCGATGCCGACGTCAATCCCCAGCTCAACCAGCCGGCCGTGCACCTTCTCGAGATAGGGAGGAAGCTCAGTCGCCAGGCGGTCGATTTCCTGTTCGATGCGGGCTTGCACTTCCGGCTGATAATGCTGGGCGAGAAAAGGACCCAGCGGCACAGCCTTGCCGCCGCCGTGGAGATTGGACGTGATGCTGCGCTTGTCGCCCAGCCGGACGGCTTTTCCGGTGATTTCCCACGTACCGAGGCCGTTCTTTTGCACCAGAACGCGCACGTCAAAAGGCGTCCCGTCCGGTGCGTGCAGCGACAGATACGGCTGGACCAGAAACGTCCGCCCGGCGGTAAAGCTGGCGATGAAGCTCTTCAGCCCTTGCGCTGTGCGAATCGTGCGGGAAAACGGCTCGTTTTTCCGATCCCGCCCGACAATCTCGAAGCCGTTGAGAGTGGGAACGATCCGCACCACGCCGGCACCGTGCGTGCCGGCAGACGGTTTGATTACGGCAGCACCGTACGTTACCAGCATCTCCCGCAGCGCGGCAATGGTCAGTATCTCGGTCGGAGGAATCCACGCCGCCAACTCCGGCGACTTGCTCAACATCTGGTGCACCTGCCACTTGCCGGAGAGACCGTGGCCCAAAAACGTAATCTGCGGGTCGTTTTGCAACTTCTTCACGAATGGTTTATAGTGGCGGTATGACGGACCGACAAAACAGCGGTCGTAGATGACGTCCGGCAGCGGAAAGATTCCGCTGCGCCAGGCGCCGTTACGATATTCGAACCCGGCGACGGTACGGGACTCAAAATCAACCTGGCGCGGTGAAAAGACAAAGACGTGAATGCCTGCCTTGCGTCCGATCAGCGTCAGTTTTTTGTAGTACGATTTTTCCTGAAAATGCGGGCCGTGGCATCGGGTCATAATGCCCAGGCTTTTTTGCTTTGCCGTCATGGAGGGTCACCTTCGTCTGATTTTCTTGCCGGTTTGTTTCCGTTTGGCTGTCCGGGGAAACCCGCACAAATAGGCGGCGTAATCCAGCATGCGCAGAACGGATGGACGTACGCGCCGGACAGAGCTGTCTTCCCTGGCCGCCTCAGGTATCGCGCTGGCCGTTTTGGAGGGCTTGCTGTTCACTTCCAGGAGCCAGACCCGGCCGCGAATGTCGACGCCGAGATCCACGCCAAATTCCGCGTACCGGCCGGAGAGCGACTGCTCCAGCAGCCGGGAGAGCTTCAGCGCAACGCTTCGCAGTGTCGCGACGGTCGGACGTGTACCCGTTGCCCAGGGGCCGCAGACGCGCAGAGCCTGGGCGGCACCGATCATCACGCCGCCGCGGGAGACGTTGGAGACGATGCTGTTTTGGCCGAGACGGGCGACCATCGACGTGACGGCCCATTCGCCTTTGCGGTTTTTTTGCACCAGTACGCGAAAGTCGGCGGGGCGCTGCTGGATGCCGATCAACGGCAGCCCCTGCTGCAGCAGGTACGGCTTTCCGTTTGTCCGGTTCTGCAGGTATCGATGCAGGCCGGAAATACTGGAAAATGATCGGGTCGCGCTGCCGAGCCGGGCTGTCTGATACCCGCCGGCGGTGCGCCGCAGGCGGATGATGCCGCGGCCCATGCTGCCGTTTGCCGGCTTGGCGTAGACGGTTTTGTGCTGCTCCAGCATCTGTTTCAGATCCGTCAGACCGGAATAGCATACCGTCTGCGGCAGGTGTTCGGCAGCCGCCGGCTCGTTTTCCAGCGCTGTGTGAACGTGCCACTTATTGAGAAATTGTTCATTGAAAAACGGGATGTTGAATTCCTTGCACCGCTCGATCCAATCACCCATGGCCTCGCTTTGCTCCCGCTTTCGGGAAAGCCGGTTGTAGATGCATTGAGGCAACGGCAGCACCGTTTGCCGCCACTTTTCGTTGTGGCGAACCATGCCGTGGACGATCTGTTGTTTCCAGTTGACGTCCTGCATGCGAAATACACAGACGATTCCGCCGCGGCGGAGGCAGACGTCCGCTATCTCGTCGAAGAACGAGGTGAACGGACCAAACGGGGCGGCTGGGGACTGGGGGTTGTAGCGGGAGACCAGAACGCCCAGATAGGGGCCAAAAACAAGACGCTGCTGGCTCGCGTAATAACGTGCCAGCAGGGGAACTCCCATAGGCAGATGCAGCGTGTGGGCCAGTGAGGGGCGAATCAGGGTGAGGCCGCTTCGTTCCATGCCCGTTACGCGGGCGCAAGCAGTCTTGCTGCCAAACTGGACAGTAAGCGTCGACGTGTCCAGCTTCCACTTGCGAAGACACGCTTGGGGCAGATACAAATCGTTGTCCGTCTTGGGATCGTACGATTGCAGAACCGTTGGAACGTAAGACATGGCAATCCCCTTCCCATCAGACATGAAGTTAGTCTATTTTATGAGCAGGCATATACTTTGGTTCCATTGAGGAGAAGAGAGGGCGTTTGGCCAGATGAATGCGTGGTTAGTGTTGCTGATGAACGTGGCGGTCGGTTCCGCCATTGGCGGCATGACAAACGAGCTGGCGATCCGCATGCTGTTTCGCCCGCACAAACCGTGGCAGATCGGCGGCTGGCGGGTGCCGTTTACACCCGGATTGATTCCCCGCCGGCGGGATGAGATCGCCGTCCACATGGGTCGGCTGGTGGAAGAGTACCTGCTGACCGCCGAGGGCATCAAACGGGCGCTGGCTCAAAGCGGAATGGAGAAAACGTTGAACACCTGGCTGACCGGCGTGGTCGACAGATGGTGTGCGGACGGCCGCACCCTGCGCCAGTTTCTGCACGCTGCTGCTCCCGAGCTGTTGGCCGAAGACGGCGGGATAAGCGAGAGCGTGCGCCGTCCGCTTCAGCAACGGTGGCAGGCGTTTGTCAACGAACTGATTCATCATCATGAACAGAAGCGGCTGCGCGAACTGATCCCCGCAGAGGGCATGGCCCGGATCGACACGGCGCTGGAGGATGCCAGCCGTCTCCTGCTGGAGCGTTTTCGCGCCTATCTGCACTCACCCGACGGTCAGCAGACGGTGCAGCAGATGATGCGCGGAATGCTCGGCGGAGGAGGCATGTTTGGCGGCTTGGTCGGCATGTTTCTGACGGAGGAAAAAATCGTCGGCAAACTGCTTCCCTACCTGGACGACCTGCTGGCCCATCCGGAACTGGTGAATCGGCTGAACCGCTTTTTGCGTCAGGAAGCAGACAGATGGCTGGACAAAACCGTGCGGGACGTGTATGACTGGATCGGAGCGCAGCAGGTGGAAGCGTGGTCGTCTGCCCTGTTTGCCAAGCTGGAGGAGCAGGGCGTCCGGCTTCTGGACAAGCCGCTTTGCCAACTGCTCTCCCCGCTGCGACAGACGGTGGCGGACCAGGTGATTCCCCGGCTGGCGCGCTGGATGGTGGAGACAGTGGAGCACAATGTGGAACGGCTGTTTCACAAACTCTCCGTCCGCGACATCGTCACCAGGCAGGTGGAGGGCTTCCCGATCGAACGGATCGAGGAGATGATCGTGGGGATTTCCGGACGGGAGTTTCGCATGATCACCATTCTCGGGTTTATCCTGGGAGGTGTCATCGGACTGGTGCAGGGGCTGTTGGCCGCCTTGTGGAGATAGCGATGCGGCCTGTTTTTTGGGCCATGGTACTCTGAAACGAAACTGTAAAGCCGTTGTAATCTTTCTGTAATATTCCCGGGGTAAGATAAAGACACGATGAAAACCCCCTTAATGATATACTTTCTGCCGGAGTAGCCGCAAAGCTACTCTTTTTTTTTACCCGGCCATCGGGTATAGTGAACCCAGGAGAGTACCTGAACATCCCGGGTTGGCCGGTCCCGGCTGCAGCGCGAGCCGGGGGCAACGATACCGCTGTGGAAGCATAGGATGGAGGGTGGGTACAAGCAGATGGCAACCAAACACGAACAAATTCTACAATATATTGACCGTCTTCCGATCGGTACGAAGATCTCCGTGCGCCAGATCGCCAAGGATCTGGATGTAAGCGAAGGCACCGCCTACCGGGCGATCAAGGAAGCGGAAACGCAGGGCTACGTCAGCACGATCGAGCGCGTCGGAACGGTGCGGATCGAGAAAAAGCAAAAGGAAAACATTGAACGGCTGACGTTCGCCGAAGTGGTCAACATCGTCGACGGTCACGTCGTGGGCGGCCGCGAGGGGCTGCACAAGACATTGAACAAGTTCGTCATCGGCGCCATGCAGTTGGAGGCGATGATGCGCTACATCGACGCGGGCAGCCTGCTGATCGTGGGGAACCGCTATCAGGCGCACAAAATCGCCCTGCAGCAGGGAGCGGCCGTCCTGATTACCGGCGGCTTTGACACCAGTGAAGAGGTAAAGCGGTTGGCCGACCAGCTGGCCTTGCCGATCATCTCGTCCAGCTATGACACGTTTACCGTCGCTTCCATGATCAACCGGGCCATTTACGATCGGCTGATCAAAAAAGAGATCGTCATGGTGGAAGACATCCTCAAACCGCTGGCGGAGACGCCCGTGCTGCTCCCGACGGACACGGTCGCCAAGTGGCACCAGTATACGGAATTGTATCAGGACACCCGTTTTCCCGTCGTCGACGAGCAGATGCGGCTGATTGGGATCGTCACGTCGAAAGACATCATCGGCCACGAGGAGACAGCGACGATCGACAAGGTGATGACGAAAAATCCGATCACCACGTCGCCGCGCGTCTCCGTGGCCTCCTCCGCGCATCTGATGGTGTGGGAGGGGATCGAACTGCTGCCGGTGGTGGACAACTACCGCAAACTGGTCGGCGTGCTCAGCCGCAACGACGTGCTGAAGGCGCTGCAGTATACGGCCAAGCAGCCGCAGATGAGCGAGACGTTCCCCAACCTGATCATGTCCCACTTCCGTGAGGAGCGGCAGGGAGACCAGCTCGTCTACAAGGGGGAAGTGACACCCCAGATGACCAATCACCTGGGGACGATTGCCAGCGGCATCATGACCACCGTCATGGTGGAAGCGGCGTGCAACCTGCTGCGGCTGCAGCGGCGCGGGGACATGGTGCCGGAGAACATCACCGTCTACTTTTTGAAGCCGGTGCAGATGGAGAGCCAGATCGAGGTGCGGCCGCGCCTCATGGACATCAGCCGCCGCTTCGGAAAGGTGGAAGTCTGCGTGTACCACGGCGACCAGCAGGTGGGACAGGCGATGGTAACGGCGCAGATCATCGATCGCTAATCAATCGGTATCACGCAAACGGAATTACACACAAAAAAGGTCGTCCGGACGGCAGTGCCGCGGACGGCCTTTTTGGCTTGCTGACCTGTACAATGTCAATTGGTGAGGTTATCTGTACGAAGACAGAAAAAAGTTGAGCAGTCCGACTGCAACGAAAAAACCGAGCATCCCAATCAGGAAATAACCGATATACAGAATGATTCGGTAGGGGGATTGATCGCGCATGGTTGTCCTCCCTTTTTTCTTTCTTTGCCGATTGAACCTTTCCAGTTCTTACTGGTATATACGTGCTGACCGGCCCGGACGTTTCGCGGTCCGCATTGACAGCGGAGAAAAAGCGGCTTATGTTTAGGATTAGACAATCATCTAATGTAATGGACACGATATACACGATTGAAACGGAAGGAGGGGGTTTCCATGCAGCTGGAAAAGCTGGTCACCTTTTACAAAGCGCTGGGAGACCCGACCCGTCTGCGCATCGTCGCGCTCCTGGCGAACGGTCCGCTGCACGGCCAAGCGCTGGCCGGCAAGCTGGGCGTCACCCCGCCCACCATCACGCACCACATGGCAAAGCTGCGCGAGGCCGGGATCGTCTATGAGCGGCGGGAAAAAAACACGATTTACTTTACCCTGCACGAGACCAATCTGACGCGCAAATCGCAGGCGCTTCTGACCCTGCTGGACAAGGCGAAAGGAACGGAAGGAGCGGCAGAGATGGAGGAAACGGACGAGAAGTGGGCGGCGGAGAAAATGCAGGTGATCCGCCATTTCTTCACGGCGGACGGCAGGCTGAAGCACATCCCGACGCAGCGAAAGAAAAAGCTGATCGTCTTCGAACACATGGTGCGGGGACTGGAGCGGGGACGAAAGTACGAGGAGCGGGAAATCAACGAGTACATCCGCCGCTTCCACGACGATTACGCCACGATCCGGCGCGAATTTGTGATGAACCACTATATGTACCGGGAGAACGGCATCTACGAGTTGAATCCCCCGGAGATGTGGGCCAAGGCGGAAGACCTGCGCTGAAGAGCGGAGCGGCTGCAAAAGCAGCATAAACAAAAAAAGGACAACCGTCGGCACCTGCCGCTTCGGTTGTCTGAAGCAAGAATGTCACACAGGCTCATTATACGCAGGAACAGCGATTTTGGCCAGAAAAAACGAATGGGAACGGAGGAAAAACGTTCCCATGGCAGGCTCGGCCCCTGACGGCTACGAGCCTTTTTTCAGTTCCGCCTGCCACGCAGCGCGGTAGCGGAGGAAGTTGCGTGTGCCGAGAATCAGGTTGACACCGCCGACAAACAGGAGCACCAGGGCGATCACGACGCGGATCACGTCCAGCTGGTCAAACGTCAACTGATTGAGTCCCAGCAGCGTGACCAACACGCCGAGCGACATGTTCATCTTGCCCAGGGTCATGCGCGACGCCAACGGGTGCATCCCACGCTGACGAGCGGTAATGCTGTAGTACACGCTGGCCACCAGGGAAGCCAGCACTCCGGTTACATAGGTCGCAAACCACATGCATGGATTCATCCTCTCCTGCGATCTGGTACTATCCTACCAAAGTTTGCGAAAGCGGGCAATCTGGACAGGGGAATGTTTGTTCTCATATGGTTTTGTGGTATAATTTTCTTGTACAATAGCACATCAGTTCGCAAAGGGGGCACTTCCATCCCTGCAAGAAAGGGGGTGACGCGATGACCGTATACCAAGCGTTGAGTCTGATGCTGGCGTTTGGAAGCCTGGTTGTCATGCTCCTGACGAACAAAAAGAAGTAGGCCGCGCGTGAGTCCGACAGCTCCGCGACCTACTCCTCTTCCCAACGGGCCGTTCCCTTTGCGGCAACGTCTATTGTGCGATGACCGGAGCGCGGCAACGCTTCGGTCTCTTTCATTTGATTCCCGTTCGACGGCCGTTGCTGGCAAGGGAATCCCTATCTTCACTATACCCATGCGGCAAGGGATTGTAAAGCCCACGCCTGCCCTGACAGGGGCGGGATGAAGTATAATGAAAGAAAACGACAACGGGACGGAACAAGAGAGGAAGGAACGCGATGACCCCCTTTGTCCATCTGCATGTGCACACGGAATACAGTTTGCTCGACGGCGCGGCCCGCATCGAGGAACTGGTGCGCCGGGCGGCGGAGCTGGGCATGCCGGCCCTGGCGATGACCGATCACGCCAACCTGTACGGCGCCGTGCCGTTTTACAAGGCCTGCCGGGACGTAGGCATCAAGCCGATTATCGGCATGGAGGCGTACGTCATCGAAGGAAACCTGCAGGATCGCGTGCGCAATGCCCCCGCACCGTACCATCTCGTGCTGCTGGCGGAGAACGATCGCGGCTACCGCAACCTGCTCAAGCTGGCAACGCTGGCCAACACGGAGGGCCACTTCATCCTCCCTCGGCTGAACAAGGAGGCGCTGGCCCACTACAGCGAGGGGCTGATCGCTTTGAGCGCCTGCCGGGAGGGGGAGGTGGCCCGGCTGCTGCTCGCCGGCGACAGCGAGGGAGCCCGACAGGCGGCGCTCTGGTATCAGCAGGTGTTCGGCGCTGACCGGTTTTACCTGGAACTGCAGGATCACGGGTTGGAGATCGAGCGCAGGCTGAATCAGCGGCTGCTCCATCTGGGGCGGGAGACGGGCATTCCGCTCGTCGCCACCAACAACGTGCACTACGTCTACCGGGAACAGCACCGGCAGCATGACATTTTGCTGGCAATTGGCGAGGGCAAGACGGTGGACGAGGAGAACCGATTCCGCTACGAGACCGACGAGTACTACCTGAAAAGCGGCGACGAGATGGCCCGCCTGTTTGCCTATGCGCCGCAAGCGCTGTCCAACACGGCCGCCATCGCCGAACGCTGTCAGTGGGAATTGTCGTTTGGCCAGCACATTTTGCCCAGGTTTCCCCTGCCTGCCGGACAGGAACCGACAACTTTCCTGCGCGAACTGTGCGAACAAGGCTGCCGCGAGCGCTACGGCGAGATCACGCCCGAGGTGCGCGAGCGGTTGGAACACGAACTGGCGATCATTACGCGGACCGGTTTTACCGATTACTTTCTGATCGTCTGGGACTTCATGCGCCACGCCCATGAGCAGGGCATTCCGACCGGGCCGGGACGCGGTTCGGCGGCAGGCAGCCTGGTGGCCTATGCGCTGAAGATCACCAATGTTGATCCGCTTCGCTTCAGCCTGCTGTTTGAACGGTTTCTCAACCCGGAGCGGGTGACGATGCCGGACATCGACATTGATTTTTCCGTTGAGCGGCGGGACGAGGTGATCCGTTACGTGGCCGACAAGTACGGTCATGACCGGGTGGCGCAGATCATCACGTTTGGCACGATGGCGGCACGGGCTGCTGTCCGCGATGCGGGGCGGGCACTGGGGCTGTCGCTTGGCCTGGTGGACCGGGTGGCCAAAATGATCCCGCAGTCTCCCGGCATGACCATCGACAAGGCGTTCCAGCTCAATCCAGAGTTGGGCAAGCTGTGCGAGACGAACGGCCAGGCGAAGCAGTTGATCGAAGCGGCCAGGGGCGTCGAGGGGCTGCCCCGCCACGCTTCCACGCACGCGGCCGGCGTAGTGATCGCACCGGAGCCGCTGACCGAGTACGTGCCGCTGCAGACCGGCAGCGAAGGCTTGGCTTTGACCCAGTATCCGATGGAAGCGCTGGAAGAGATCGGTCTGTTAAAGATGGATTTTCTCGGCCTGCGCAACCTGACGATCATTCAGGAAACGCTGCGCCATCTGCGAGAACAGGGGATCGACCTCGACCTGGAGCGGATTCCCCCCGACGACGCCAAGACCTTCCGGATGCTCAGCCGCGGCGAGACGACGGGGATCTTTCAACTGGAATCGGCGGGGTTCCGCAGCGTGCTGCGCGAGCTGAAGCCGACCAGCCTGGCCGACATTGTCGCCGTGCTCGCCCTTTACCGGCCGGGGCCGATGGAGATTATCCCGCAGTACATCCGGGCCAAGCACGGCGAAACCCAGGTGCACTACGCCCACCCCGATCTGGAGCCGATCCTGAAAGAAACGCACGGCTTCATGATCTACCAGGAGCAGATCATGCAGATCTCTTCCAAGCTGGCCGGGTTCAGCCTGGGCGAGGCGGACATATTGCGGCGGGCGGTGGGCAAGAAGAAACGGGAACTGTTGGCCGAGCAGCGGGAGAAGTTCGTCGCCGGCTGCGTCAGACAGGGCTACGGGGAGCGGCTCGGCAACGAAATCTACGACCTGATCGTCCGCTTCGCCGACTACGGTTTCAACAAGGCGCACTCGGTCGCCTACGCGATCATCGCCTACCAGATGGCCTACCTGAAGGCCAACTACCCGCTCGCCTTCATGGCCGCGCTGCTGTCGCTTTCCATCGGCAGCCAGACGCGCATCGCCGAGTACACTGAAGAGGCGCGGCGGCTGCGGCTGACCGTGCTGCCCCCGGACGTAAACGAGAGTCAGGCCTTTTTTACCGTGGAAAAGGAGGCGATCCGCTTCGGACTGGCGGCGGTCAAAAACGTCGGCTACGGCGCCATCGAGTCGATCGTGCAGGAGCGGGCCAAACGTCCGTACCGCGACCTGTTTGACTTCTGCGCCCGGGTGGACGGCAGGCTGGTCAACCGGCGGGTGGTCGAATCGCTGATTCTGTGCGGCGCGCTGGATTCGCTGCCCGGTCACCGCAGCCAGCTCATGGTGCTGCTGGACGAGGCGATGGGCAAAGCGACGGGCAGGCGGCAGGAGCGGGACGCCGACCAGCTCAACCTGTTTGCCGGCGAAGACGGAGCAGAGCCTGTGCGCCTGCCGTCCGAGTACCCCGATGTGCCACCGTTTTCGCGCAGCCAGCAGTTGAAAGAAGAGCGGGAACTGCTTGGTGTCTACCTGTCCGGACATCCGCTGGACCAGTTCGCCCACCTGCTCAACCGGCCGGAGGTGCACGCCGTCTCTGCGCTGGCGGAGTGCGCCCGAGACCAGACGGTAAAAGTGGTGGGCATGATCGTCGAAGAGCGGCGGATTCAGACCAAGAAAGGGGAACCGATGGCCTTCGTCACGCTGGAGGACAAAACCGCCCAGGTGGAGATGGTCGTCTTTCCAAAGGTGTACGCCAAATACATCGACCTGCTGAAGCGGGAGCGGATCGTCGTCGTGGAAGCGCGGGTGGATCATCAGGACGATGCGGTGAAGCTGCTGGTCTCCCGCATGTGGGATGTTGAAGCACTGCCCAGGCCGTCGACAGAGCCCGTGCTGTTTGTCAAAATTACGCCGGAACAGGAGCGCGATTCGACACTGCACCGGCTGCAGCGCTTGTTTGTCGAAAAAAAAGGAACGATTCCCGTCGTCCTGTACTACGAAGGAAAAAAGCAGACAATCCGCCTGCCGGACGCGATTCGCGTAGAGGTGGATGCTGCCTTTTTGGAGCAAGCGCGAGAAATTGTGGGAAGTGACAGCGTAATTCAAAAAGAATTGCCAGTAAACTGGGGAGGATGAACCAAGTCCTCCCTTTTTCGCCGTTTTCGGCGGCTTTACAGGAGAATGGGTTTTGTTATAATGGGGACATACCCAAAAAAGTGGTCTGACCACTTAGGTTCGATATAGATAAGTGAATCAGAGCGATACCAGATAGACATGAAATGGAGTGGTACTTGTGTCCAATTTGCGAGAGGATGCACTGGAACTTCACCGGAAGCACAGAGGGAAACTGGAAGCGGTTACCAAGGTGCCGGTGCGCAATGCCCGCGACCTGAGCCTGGCGTATTCGCCGGGTGTGGCAGAGCCGTGCAAGGAAATCTTTGACGACGTGTCCAAAGTATACGACTACACGATGAAAGCCAACCTGGTGGCCGTGGTCAGTGACGGTACCGCCGTGCTCGGACTGGGCAACATCGGTCCGGAAGCGGCCATGCCGGTCATGGAAGGCAAAGCCGTTCTGTTCAAGTCGTTTGCCGGCGTCGACGCCTTCCCGATCTGCCTGAACACCACTGACGTCGACAAGATCGTGGAGACGGTGAAACTGCTGGAGCCGACGTTTGGCGGCGTCAACCTGGAGGACATCGCCGCGCCTGCGTGCTTTGAGATTGAGGAGCGCCTGAAAAAGGAAACCAACATCCCGATTTTCCACGACGACCAGCACGGTACGGCTATCGTGACCGCCGCCGGTCTGATCAACGCTCTGCGCGTGGTGAACAAAAAGCTGGAGGATGTCCGCGTGGTCACCAACGGGGCGGGAGCGGCAGGCATCGCCATCATCAAACTGCTCCTGTCCATGGGCGTCAAAGACGTGATCATGTGCGACACCAAGGGGATCGTGTACGAAGGCCGTACCTTTGGCATGAACCCGGTCAAGGAAGAAATGGCGAAAATTACGAACCGCAGCAAAAAGCAAGGGGATCTGGCTGAAGCGATGAAGGGCGCCGACGTGTTCATCGGCGTATCCGTGGCCGGTGCCGTTACCCAGGAGATGGTCCGGTCGATGAACCGCGATCCGATCATTTTTGCGATGGCCAACCCGGTTCCGGAAATCATGCCGGACGAAGCAAAAGCGGCGGGTGCTGCCGTGGTGGGCACGGGCCGTTCCGACTTCCCCAACCAGGTGAACAACGTCCTGGCGTTCCCGGGCATCTTCCGCGGTGCGCTGGATACCCGCGCCACCAACATCAACGAAGAGATGAAACGAGCGGCGGTTTACGCCATCGCCAATCTGATCTCGCCGGAAGAGCTGTCTGCTGACAAGGTGATTCCGGCACCGTTCGACCCGCGCGTCGCTCCCCACGTGGCAGCGGCGGTGGCGAAGGCGGCGATGGAAAGCGGCGTGGCCCGCATTACCGTCGATCCCGAAGAGGTCAAGGAAAGAACGGCAAAACTGGCCGCCATCTCGCTGCAAAAGGCGTAATCCCGGCCGTACGGGAAACAACGAAGAACACCCTCCCAACCGTGTGCGCGGTCAGGAGGGTGCTTCGCCGTAGACAGTCAATGAGGAGGGTGAAAAGTGCTCGGTTCTGCGCAAGAACGAAAAGTGTACGAAGGCATTCTGCTGCAGATCCATGAAATTGTTCGGGAAAAAAACCTGCGCCCCGGCGACAAGCTGCCGTCCGAACGGGAGCTGTCCGAACAACTGGGAGCGGGCCGTTCTTCCGTCCGGGAGGCGCTTCGAGCCCTGGAACTGCTGGGACTGATTGAAACCCGCCGGGGAGAAGGCACCTTTTTGAAGCACTACCGACACAACCGCCTGATTGACATTCTCGGCTACTTTATCCTGCGGGACTACAAGACGAAAAAAGACCTGATCGAAATGCGCCGAATTCTGGAGCTGGAAGCGGTGCGGTTGGCCTGCCGGCGTGCCACAGACAAGCACTTTGACGAGATGGAGCGGATCTTGGCGGCGGCGGAGGAGCGCGTGGAGCGCGGCGAGGTTCCCACCGAGGAAGACTACCAGTTTCACCGCGTGATCTGCCGCTCCAGCCGCAACTCCATTCTGCATCGCATCTGGGCACCGCTCGTCGAGTACAGCGACAGCGTCCGCAGCGAATCGCTGGGACGCGAAGGTCGGGCCCGCACCGCGCTGGCGGAGCACCGTCGGATCATGGAAGCCATTCGCGAGGGAGACGAAGCACTGGCGGTGGAGAGAATGCGCGAGCACCTGGAAAACAGCAAGCTCTAGTCGTGCGTCCCGCCTAGTCCGTTCCCTCTGCTGATTTGCGACGAGCGCTGGCGCTGTGATATGATGAGGCAGACCTGTTTTGGACGCTGAAGGAGGTTGCCAGCATGTGGACGGTCATCTACATCGCTCCTAGCGCAAAAATAGCGGAACGGATACAGCAACGATTGACAGATGAAGGATTCCTGGTCAAGGTACGCGAGGCGAAGGTTTCCAAGCAGTACGAAATTCTCGTGCCCGAAAGCGAAGTTCACGAAGTCCAGGAAATACTCGGCACGATCCTTCACTGACCAGAAAGGTGAGGTGTAACTGTGCTTAAAGACCTGTTCGGGAAGAAGCGAAAGTTCGCGACTGTCCCTGCGGAGACGATTGCGCGCGTTCCCGCCGGCGCGGACGGCGCCACTGTGACGGGACCCAAGGAAAAGGAAGTTCCCGAGGGACTGATGAATAAATGCCCGCACTGCGGGAGCATCCACTACTCCAAGGACCTGGAGAAAAATTTGCGCGTCTGCAAAGGCTGCCAGTACCATTTCCCCATGTCCGCTCCCGAGCGGATCCAGTCGCTCCTGGATGACGGGAAGCTGACCGAGGAGTTCGACGCAGACCTGATCACCGCCAATCCGCTCGGCTTTCCCGGTTATCTGGAGAAGCTGGAACAAGACATGAAAAACACCAATCTCAACGAGGCGGTCATCACCGGCGAGGGCGTGCTGGGAGGCAACCGCATCGTCATCGGCGTGATGGACTCCCGCTTTCGGATGGCCAGCATGGGCTCGGTCGTCGGCGAGAAGATCACCCGGGCGATCGAGCGGGCCGTGGAGCGGCGACTGCCGTTTCTCCTTTTCTCCGCGTCCGGCGGTGCGCGGATGCAGGAGGGCGTGCTCAGCCTGATGCAGATGGCCAAGACGAGCGCGGCGCTGGCCCGGCTGGACCGGGAGCGGCTGTTGTTCATCTCCGTGCTCACCAACCCGACATACGGCGGGGTGACCGCCAGCTTCGCCTCGCTCGGCGACTACAACATCGCCGAACCGGGCGCAATGATCGGGTTTGCCGGCCGTCGCGTGATTGAGCAGACGGTTCGCCAGGAGTTGCCGAAAGATTTTCAGACGGCGGAATTCCTGCTGAAGCACGGACAGCTCGACATGGTGGTGCATCGCAAGGACATGCGGACCACGCTGGCAAAAATCGTCGAGCTGCACACGATTCGGGAGGGAGTGTAGAAATGGCAGGCGAACTTCCCTTTGAGAAGCCGCTGGTGGAACTGCAGGAAAAGATCAAGGAACTGCGCAGGTTTACCGAGGAAAAAGGAATTGATTTTTCCGATGAAGTTGTTCGTTTGGAGAAAAAGGCCAAGGACCTGGCCGAGCAGATTTACGGCAATCTGACGCCTTGGCAGCGCGTGCAGATCGCCCGCCACCCCGAGCGGCCCACGACTTTGGACTACATTCATCATATTTTCACAGATTTTCTGGAAGTGCACGGTGACCGCTGTTTTGGCGACGATCTGGCGATTGTCGGCGGCATTGCCAAACTGGACGGCCGTCCGGTCACAGTGGTCGGCCACCAGAAAGGAAAAGACACCAAGGAAAACATCAGCCGAAACTTTGGCATGGCCCATCCCGAAGGCTACCGCAAGGCGCTGCGGATCATGCAGCAGGCGGACAAATTCGGCCGCCCGATCATCTGCTTTATCAACACCTCGGGGGCATATCCCGGCAAAGCGGCTGAGGAGCGCGGCCAGAGTGAAGCGATTGCCCGCAACCTGCGGGAGATGGCCGGCTTCCGCGTACCGATCATCTGCGTCGTGATCGGCGAGGGCGGCAGCGGCGGCGCCTTGGCGATCGGCGTCGGCAACCGCGTCTACATGCTGGAAAACTCCACCTACTCGGTCATTTCGCCAGAAGGGGCGGCGGCCATTCTCTGGAAGGACGCCAGCCTGGCGATGCGTGCGGCGGAAACGATGAAGATTACCGCGCCCGACCTGCTGGAGCTGAGTGTGATCGACGGGATCATCGAGGAGCCGTTTGGTGGGGCACACCGCGATGTGGTCCAGCAGGCCAGCCGGGTCAAGGCGAAGCTGCTGGAAGGACTGGAACAGCTCGACCGGTTGAGTCCGGAACAACTGATACAGGATCGCTACGAGAAGTTTAAACAGATTGGTGCCTACGCCTCCTTCTGATCCAGAGGAGGCGTTTTTTGCTTTTTTCTGCGCGAAAAATCTGCTAAAATCGTATTCGGACGCGGAATTTGTCAGATCATTCAAAAAGTATGGCACATATTCCGCAATGAGTGTAACAGATATAAATCCGGAACTGATACAGCATGTATCAAAGGCTCTTTGGCACATACTGTTTCTGTTTCAAGACATGCTAATGACGATAAGAAGGGTCGTTGGGCCTTTGTTTAGGACAGGAGAGGTGGTTTCCATGCAGAAAATCGCAGTATTGACCAGTGGCGGAGATTCTCCGGGGATGAACGCGGCGATTCGCGCCGCCGTTCGACGTGCCGCCTATCACGGCGTGCAGATGTACGGAGTGTACCACGGGTACGAAGGGCTGATGCGCGGCCATATCCAGGAGATGACGCTGGGGTCAGTCGGGGACATTATCCATCGGGGAGGAACCATCCTCTTTTCGGCCCGCAGTGAAGAGTTTAAAACAGAGGCAGGACAGGAGAAGGCGGTACGCCAACTGCACGAGCACGGCATCGAAGGTTTGATCGTGATCGGTGGCGACGGTTCCTTCCGCGGGGCGCAGAAGCTGACGGAGAAAGGCATTCCCACCATCGGCGTGCCCGGCACCATCGACAACGACATTCCGTGTACCGATTTCACCATCGGATTTGACACCGCGCTCAATACGATTGTGGAAGCGATCGACAAAATCCGCGACACCGCCACTTCGCACGAGCGCACCTACATCATCGAAGTAATGGGGCGCGACGCCGGAGATTTGGCGCTGTGGGCCGGTCTGGCGGCAGGTGCGGAATCAATTATCATTCCGGAAGCAGACCATGACATGAACGACATCATCGAACGGCTGCACGCTGGAAACCGCCGCGGCAAGAAGCACTCGATCATCATCGTGGCGGAAGGCGTCGGCAGCGCTGCCACCTACGCAGAGGAAATCAAGCAGCGGACCGGCTGGGAAACCAGGGTGACCGTGCTCGGCCACATCCAGCGGGGCGGTTCGCCGACTGCGTTTGACCGCATGCTGGCCAGCCGCATGGGGGCGGCGGCCGTTGACCTGCTGTTGGAAGGAAAGCGGGACCGAATGGTCGGCATCCGCAACAACCAGATCGTCGACGTCGATTTCAAGGATGCGTTGGCGCAAAAGCACCAGCTCGACTTGTCCATCTATCAGTTGGCGCGCACGCTGTCCATTTAGTACGGCGTATATTGACAGCTTGTTTCATAGGAGGGACGCACAGTGCTGCGTAAGGCGAAAATCGTATGTACCATCGGACCGGCGAGCGAGTCGGTCGAGACTCTGAAAAAACTGATCCACGCCGGCATGAACGTGGCCCGGCTCAACTTTTCCCACGGTTCCCACGAGGAGCATGCCGCCCGGATCGCCAACATCCGGCAGGCGGCCCGGGAGACGGGCAAGCAGGTGGCCATCCTGCTGGATACCAAGGGACCGGAAATCCGCACCGGCACGCTGGCCGTGGATGCAGTGGAACTGCAGGAGGGCCAGACGATCGTGCTGACCACAGAGGACGTGCCCGGCACGGCGGAACGCATCTCGATCACCTATGCCGATCTGCCGCGCGACGTGAAGAAGGGCGACACGATCCTGATCGACGACGGGCTGATCGGTCTGACCGTGGAAGCGGTAGAGGGGCATGAGATCATCTGCCGCATCAAGAACGGCGGCACGCTGAAAAGCAAAAAGGGCGTCAACGTGCCGGGCGTCAAGATCAACCTGCCGGGGATTACGGAAAAGGATGCACAGGATATCGAATTCGGCATCCGGCAGGGCGTCGATTTTATCGCTGCCTCGTTTGTGCGCAAGGCCGCCGACATCCTGGAGATTCGCGAAATTCTGGAACGCCACGGCGTTCACATTGACATCATCGCCAAGATTGAGAACGAGGAAGGCGTGGACAACGTAGACGAAATTCTCGCCGTTTCCGACGGACTGATGGTGGCCCGCGGCGACCTGGGCGTGGAAATTCCGGCGGAGGAAGTGCCGCTGGTGCAGAAAAAACTGATCAAGAAGTGCAACGAATTAGGCAAACCGGTCATCACCGCGACGCAGATGCTCGACTCGATGCAGCGCAATCCTCGCCCCACCCGGGCGGAGGCAAGCGACGTGGCCAACGCCATCTTTGACGGCACGGACGCGATCATGCTCTCCGGCGAAACGGCAGCCGGCAAATATCCGGTAGAGTCGGTGGAGACGATGAACCGGATTGCGCTCAGAGCGGAGCAGGAACTGAATTACCGGGAGATTTTGTACAACCAGGCTGTGCAAAAGCAGGTGACCATTACAGACGCGATCAGCCAGGCCGTGGCCAACGCCGCGCTCGACCTGGATGCGGCGGCCATCATCACGGCGACGGAGAGCGGTCATACCGCGCGCATGGTCTCCAAGTACCGTCCCAAAGCGCCGATCGTCGCAGTTACGCCGCACGCTGAAGTGGTGCGCCGTCTCGCGCTCGTCAACGGGGTCTACCCGGTGCTTGGACCAATGGCCAATACGACTGACGAAATGCTGGAGCTGTCCGTGCAGCAGTCGCTGGAGGCGGGGTATGTCCGCCACGGTGATCTCGTGGTCATCACGGCGGGCGTGCCGGTGCGTGAAGTAGGCACCACCAACCTGATGAAAATTCACGTCATCGGCGACATTGTGGCGAAGGGACAAGGCATCGGGCGCAAGGTGGTGACCGGCCGGGTCGTGGTTGCACGCTCGGCGAAGGAAGCGCTGGAGAAGATGCGGGAAGGCAGCATCCTCGTGACGATTGGAACGGAATCGGACATGATCGGCGCATTTGAAAAGGCGGGCGCGGTCATTACCGAAGAGGGCGGACTCACCTCTCACGCCGCCATTGTCGGGCTTAACCTCAACGTCCCGGTCATCGTCGGCGTCACGCGTGCTACGGAACTGCTGAAAGACGGTCAAATCGTCACAGTCGACTCCGAACGCGGCCACATTTACACTGGACATGCCCGGGTGCTGTAAAGAATTGCTATAAATACCCTGAATCTGGGAGGGGGATGGAACGCGTCCCCCTCGTTTTGTCATGCCGCTTTTTCGATATGCCTTATCGTTCTGCCCTGTCCATACTGCACGGTGGACAGGGCGGTTTTCTTTTCGGGCACGCTAAGTGCAGGAGGGGGGCTGAAAAACGACAAAAAATCTGCTAAAATGAGGACTTCGTGAGCGTGTTTTCTCCCGGCAGGCGAACAGCCTTGTCAAGTCCCTTTTTTCACAAAAACACTACATATTGTGTTGTCGAAAAATATTGCACACAACATATAGAAAAAACTATTGAGTTTTTGCGGGAAAAGGGGTTAACTAGAGATGATAGTATTGAAGGAGGAACCGACATGTTGGCTACAGAGACGAGAACCCGTTTTTTGCGGGATGAATTTCTGGACCGTTACCCCGATTTCCCGCCGCACATGAATGCACTGGGACAATTCGTTTATTATCGGACGTATTCCCGTTTTCTTCCGGAAAAAGGCAGACGGGAGACTTGGAAAGAAACCTGTCGCCGTTCGGTGGATTACAATATCAAGCTGGCCTATCAGCATCTGCAAAAGATTGGGCTGACCCCTGATCTGCAGGAACTGGAGAAGGAAGCGGAAGGACTGTTTGACAACATGTTCAATCTCAGACAGTTCCTGTCCGGCCGCACCCTCTGGGTGGGCGGAGCGGAAAACGGCGTAGCTGATTTGTATCCGCTGGCCAATTTCAACTGTTCATTCCTGAACATCAAATCCTGGGAGGATCTGTGCGACCTGTTCTACCTGCTGTTGGTGGGAACAGGCGTCGGCTTCAAGTGCACGAAGGAGATGGCGGCAGGACTCTCGCCGATCCGCACCAATGTTACCCTGCTTTCCTCGGAGTACAAGCCCCTGCCCAAACACCAGCGGCTGGAGCGCTCCGAACTGAAAGTGCTGGAAAACGGCTTTGCCAAAATCTACGTCGGTGACAGCAAGGAAGGCTGGGTCGAGTCGCTGCGCCTCTACCTGGACATCCTGACGAAAAAGGAATATGAGCACATCCATACTGTGAAAATCTCCTACAACAGCGTCCGCCCCAAAGGGGAGCGGCTGAAGCGCTTCGGCGGTACGGCCAGCGGCCACGAACCGCTTCGCGAAATGTTTGAGGGCATCGACAAGGTGCTGAAAAACAAAATCGATCCGTATCTGGAGCCAATTGAAAGCGACGAGAAGGGCTACGGAAAGGTGCGTCCGATCCACATTCTCGACATCGGCAACTTGATCGGAGCCAACGTCGTGGTGGGGGGCGTACGCCGTACGGCGGAGATCTTCCTGTTTGACCATGACGACTATGAGTGCCTGTTTGCCAAATACGGCATCAACGGATTTTGGACAGAAGAGCAGCTCGCTCATCACCGCATGGTGGGCGAACTGTTGGGCGATCGGAAGCCGTCCTGGTTTGACACGATTCAAAAGGTGGGAGACGGCCGCTTTGGACTGGATCATCGCCGCATGTCCAACAACTCCATTGCCTTCACGAAACAGCCGAGCCGGGAATTTTTGCACCTCGTCTTTACGATGATGCAGATGGAAGGCGAGCCGGGCTTCATCAACCTGGAAGAGGCCAACCGGCGCCGTCCTAACGCGGAGGGGCTCAACCCGTGTGCGGAAATTCTGCTCGACTCCTACGGCGTGTGCAACCTGACCACCGTCAATCTGGTGCAGTTCGTCAAGGAAAGACCGGATGGCTCCAAATACCTGGATCTGGACGGCCTGTTGGACGCGCAGCGCAGATCGGCCCGCGCCGGACTGCGCATGACGCTGGTGACGCTGGAACTGCCTCACTGGGACAGGGTGCAGCAGCGTGACCGTCTGCTCGGCACGTCGCTGACCGGAGTAAAGGACGCCATCGCTTCGCTCGGATACACCGAGGAGCAGGAGGTGGAACTGCTTCGTCTGCTCGGTAAAGCTGCGCGTGAGGAAGCAAATCGCTACGCATACGAGCTGCGCGTCAACGCGCCGCTGTTGGTGACCACGGTGAAGCCGGAGGGCACGCTCTCCCAGGTGGCCGGCGGTGTATCCAGCGGTCTGCACTGGTCCCACTCGCCGTACTACATCCGCCGCATTCGGATCAACGCCGAAGATCCGCTGGCAAAAGCGGTTCAGGCGTTGGGCTGGAGAGTCCATCCGGAAGTGGGCACGCCGGGCGACACCCACGAGGAGCGCATGGCCAACGCCCGTACGCTGGTGATCGACTTTCCGGTGGCTTCCGGAGCCAAGGAGACCAAGGAACAGGTCAGCGCCAGACGGCAGTTTGAGACCTATTTCCGCTTCCAGAAAGAGTATACGGAGCACAACTCCTCCAACACGATTACGGTTCGGCCGGAAGAGTGGGGCGAGGTGGAAGAGATCGTCTACTCCAACTGGGACAACTTCGTCGGTGTGTCGTTCCTGCAGCTCGACGGGGGCACGTACCAGCTTGCTCCGTACGAAGCCTGCACCAAAGAGGAGTACGAAGCGCTGAAAGCGTCGATGAAGCCGTTTGACCCGGCCATCCTGCAGCAGTTTGAGAACGGCGGCGATTCCGACCTGGTGACGGCGGAATCGTGCGAAGGCGGCGCGTGCCCGATCCGCTAACGCCCCCGTATTACAGCAACCAAAACCGGAGAAGAAACGAACTGCTTCGTTCTTCGCCGGTTTTTTTGTCCGTCCGCAAGGGAAAGGAGGCGGCGGAAAGCAGGTTTTATCGCAGGACTGTGGTACAATAACAGGAGAAAGGGGCGGTTGCATTGAGTGCGGTTGTACATACTCACCGACTGCAGGTGAGGTACGGCGAAACGGATCAGATGGGCGTGGTCTATCACGCCAACTATCTGACCTGGTTTGAAGTGGGGCGGACGGAGTTTCTTCGCCACTCGGGGCTAACCTATCGCGAGTTGGAGGAAAAAGGGGTGCTGCTGCCGGTCGCGGAGGCGACGCTTCGGTACAAGCTGCCGGCGCGGTACGATGACTGGGTGGAAATACGCACGCGGATCGAAGAGCTGACGCCGGTGCGGCTGACATTTGCCTACGAGGTGTACCGCATCCCGGACGAGACGCTGCTGGTGTCCGGCAAAACGATGCACGCCTTCACGACGCCGACGATGAAACCGATTCGTCTCTCCCGTGCGGAACCGGACGTCTATGCCTGGCTCCTGGCTCAGTACGAAGGAGGAGCGTAGCATGCTGTTTCGCATCCTTGTGGTCTTGTTTGTCGTCGTGCCGGCGATTGAGCTGTGGGGTCTGATCGCGGTAGGCAAAGTGATTGGCGGCTGGAACACGGTGGCGCTGGTGATCCTGACCGGACTGGTTGGCGCCTGGCTGGCCAAACGGCAGGGCATGCAGGTGCTTCGGCTGCTGCAGCTCCAGCTCTCGCGCGGCCAGATGCCGACGGAAGCGCTGATCGACGGCGCGCTCATTCTCGCGGGTGGAGTGCTGCTGTTGGCGCCGGGCTTTTTCACCGACCTGTTCGGGCTGTTGTTTCTCATCCCCTACACGCGGTTAATCGTGCGCCATCTCTTGAAGCGCTGGCTCTGGTCGCTCATCTCCAGCGGCCGCGTGCACATCCTTTTCCGCAGGTAAATCGGCGCCAAGACACGAAAAAAAGGAGGAATGGCGCCTCCTTTTTACGTGCCCTTGATGTATCGCCAGATGTCGGAAAAGACGTCCGCCTTCACCAGTGCATTGATCAGCACAAGTGAGACGGGACCGATGATCAGCCCGAGAAAGCCGAACAGTTTCAGGCCCACGAACAGGGCGACCAGCGTCAGCAGTGGGTCGAGACCGACGTTTTCCGCCACCACCTTGGGTTCGATGATCTGACGGAAAATCAACACAATCGCGTAGAGGATCGACAAGCCGATCACCAGGCTGTAGTTGCCTTTGAAAAAGAGATAGACAATCCAGGGGATAAAGACCGTCCCTGTGCCCAGATACGGAAGCAGATCCACCAGACCGGTGATCAGCCCGATGGTGATGGCGTATTCGACGCGCAGGATCAACAGGCCGACAATCACGATCGCGGCGGTGAGCGAAATCAGCGTCAGCTGCGCCTTGCCAAAGCCGAACAGCGCGGCTTTCAGGTCTTTGAAAATCTGATTCAGCCGTTTGTTTACGCCCTTTGGCATAAGGCGGCGGAAGCGCGCTTCCCAGAGGAAGAAGTCCTTGGCAATGAAGAAGGCGCCCAAGATCGAAATCACCAGCACAGTCGCCAGGTTCGGCAGCGAGAGGAGCAGGTTTTTCAGCCCTTCCAGGAACTGCACGATCAGGTGCTGACCGGCCTGGGTGATCGAGGTGATCCCTTTGCCCACGGTGCTGTCGATCTTTTCCTTGTAACTGGGGTCTAGCTGCTCGTAGAACCATTGCACCTGGTTGTACAACCCCATCAGGAAGTCTTGGGAGATCGTCCGCTGCAGGTACGTGCCCAGCTCGTTGGCAAACCCGGGCAGCTGTCTGGCCAGTTCCCCGATCTCGACGACCGTCTCGGTGACGACCAGGGTGACGACGCCGGCGGTAAGCACCATCAGCAGAAGCAGCGCGACGGTCACCGACAGCCAACGGGGGATCCGAGCCTTTTTCGTCAGATAGGTGACCGGTCGGTGGATGATCAGCGCGATGACTAACGAGATGAGAAATGGGTAAAGTAAGGGTAATGCAAATTGGGTCAGCTTGAAGCCCGCGTACACGAGCAGACAGACCCAGATTAATCGAAGCAGTTGAAAGAGGCGTTCCACCCAGTTTTCCCGATTCAAACGCGTTCTCCTTTCTGGCCCCAAGGGGACGGCGAACTTCCATGTACCTATTATGCAGCATGCTTTCCGGGGCTGACAAGTTTTGGCTGGACCTTGCGCTTTCCGGGCAAGTTGTACTTTTTTCATTCACAAAATCGCTATAATCTTTTATAATTGTGTCGAATTACGGTTGGATTCTTTTTATTGCCATGCAGTTGCAAGGCCATCCGGTCTCTCCTCCTCTTTCGGCCCGACGAGAAAGCGAATGATGAACCTCAGCACTTCATTCACAGCGGAGGGGGGTAGTAAAAAGAACCGCCCCTACTTCATCCTGACAACTTCATAATAGCTTAGAGTGGAAAAGGAGAGAGTTACATGACAGCTACTCGTGGACTGGAAGGCGTTGTTGCCGCTCAATCTTCGATCTGTTCCATCGTCGACGGTGTGCTCAGCTACGGAGGCATCAACATCGACGAACTCGCTGAAAACGCTACCTTTGAAGAAGTCGTATACCTGCTCTGGCATGGAGCCCTACCGAAGCGCGATCAGCTGGAGGCTTTGAAAAAGCAGTTGGGTGAAAATGCTGCGGTGCCGAAAGAAGTCATCGACAGCATCCGCACTTATCCGAAAGGCGTACACCCCATGGCGGCGTTGCGCACAGCTGTCTCTTCGCTAGCGCTCTACGACCAAGAGGCGCAGGACATGTCTCCGGAGGCCAACTACCGCAAGTCGATTCGACTGGTGGCACAAACTCCTACCCTGGTGGCAGCGTTTGCGCGAATCCGCAAGGGACTGGAGCCGGTTGCCCCCAATCCGTCTTACAGCATCGCGAAAAACTTCCTGTACATGTTGACGGGGGAAGAACCGTCGGAGACGGCCGTGAAGGCATTTGACGTTGCGCTGATTCTGCACGCAGATCACGAGTTCAACGCGTCTACGTTCTCCGCGCGCGTCACTGTCGCAACTCTGACTGACATCTACTCCGGCATCGTCTCTGCCATCGGCACGCTGAAAGGGCCGCTCCACGGCGGCGCAAACGAAGCGGTGGCAGCCATGCTGGCGGAAATTGGCACCATCGACAACGTGGAATCCTACATCCGCAAAAAACTGGACAACAAGGAAAAGATCATGGGCTTCGGACACCGCGTGTACAAGGACGGCGACCCGCGTGCCAAGTGGCTGAAACAAATGTCCAAAGAGCTGACGGCACAAGTGGGCCGTTCCGACCTCTACGAGATGTCCGTCAAAATCGAAGAAATGGTAACCGGCGAAAAAGGCCTGAAGCCGAACGTCGATTTCTACTCCGCGTCTGTTTACACCTCGCTCGGACTGGAAAGCGACCTGTTCACGCCGATCTTTGCCATCAGCCGCATGTCCGGTTGGACCGCGCACATCATGGAGCAGTATGAAAACAACCGCCTGATCCGTCCGCGCGCTGACTACACCGGACCGGTCAACCGGCATTACGTGCCGATCGACCAGCGCTAAGACCTTTGCTTTTCCGAGCGTGGAGGAGGCGGCCGCCAAAGCGGTGCGACACTCCTGAGCGCAAGCTTGAGAACTACCACGTCGCGTGGTAGTTCTCCTACGTCTGGAAATATCTTTCACTACTTTTTCACACTGGAGGGATTCTTGTGTTTAAAACCCTGTCGCAGCCTGCTGCCGGTGAAAAAATCACGGTAGACAACGGAAAACTGGTGGTTCCCAACAACCCGATCATCCCGTTCATCGAAGGTGACGGTACCGGTCCCGACATCTGGAAAGCGGCTGTCCGCGTACTGGATGCGGCCGTGGAAAAGGCGTACAAAGGCGAAAAGAAAATCGCCTGGTTTGAGGTATATGCAGGAGAAAAAGCGTTCAACCAATTCGGCGAGTGGTTGCCGGAGGATACCCTGACTGCTGTTCGCGAATACCTGATCGCAATCAAGGGTCCGCTCACCACGCCGGTCGGCGGCGGCATCCGCTCCATCAACGTGGCACTGCGCCAGGAGCTGGACCTGTACGCGTGCGTGCGTCCGGTTCGCTACTTCCAAGGCGTTCCGTCTCCGGTGAAACATCCTGAATTGACTGATATGGTCATTTTCCGCGAAAACACCGAGGATATCTATGCCGGTGTCGAGTGGGCGGAAGGCACCCCGGAAGTGAAAAAGGTTATCGAATTCCTGCAAAAGGAAATGGGCGTGAAAAAAATCCGCTTCCCGGAAACCTCCGGTATCGGCATCAAGCCGGTTTCCAAAGAGGGGACCGAACGTCTGGTGCGCGCGGCAATCAACTACGCGCTGGCCAACAAGCGCAAATCCGTCACGCTGGTGCACAAAGGCAACATCATGAAGTTCACCGAAGGCGCGTTCAAAAACTGGGGCTACGAACTGGCTGAGCGCGAATTTGGCGACAAAGTGTTCACCTGGGCACAATACGACCGCATCAAAGCGGAAGGCGGCGACGCTGACAAGGCGCAAAAAGAAGCAGAAGCAGCAGGCAAAATCATCGTAAAAGACGTGATTGCCGACGCGTTCCTGCAGCAAATCCTGACCCGTCCGGCTGAGTACGATGTCGTGGCTACACTCAACCTGAACGGCGACTACATCTCCGACGCACTGGCAGCGCAAGTGGGCGGCATCGGTATCGCACCTGGCGCCAACATCAACTACCTGACCGGCCATGCCGTATTTGAGGCAACCCACGGTACTGCTCCGAAATACGCAGGTCTGGACAAGGTAAACCCGTCTTCCGTCATCCTGTCCGGCGAAATGATGCTGCGTCACCTGGGCTGGAACGAAGCGGCAGACCTGATCATTTCCTCCATGGAAAAAACCATCTCCGCGAAGACCGTAACCTACGACTTCGCTCGTCTGATGGAAGGCGCAACTGAGCTGAAATGCTCCGAGTTTGCCGATGCCCTGATCAAAAACATGTAATCAATCCAACAGAGATGTAAGCGAGACGATCACCGGCTTTTGCACTTCAAAATAATTGGAGGCGAACCAATATGGCATTCCAACGCAAAAAAATCGCTGTCATCGGCAGCGGCTTTACCGGTGCTACCACGGCATTCATCCTGGCGCAAAAAGAACTGGGAGACATCGTGCTGGTTGACATTCCGCAACTGGAAAACCCGACCAAGGGGAAAGCGCTGGACATGATGGAATCCTCGCCGGTGCTGGGCTTTGACGCCAACATCACCGGTACGGCCAACTACGCTGACATCAAAGATGCCGACCTCGTGATCATCACTGCAGGCATTGCGCGTAAACCGGGCATGTCCCGCGACGACCTGGTGAACACCAACGCGGGCATCATGCGCTCCGTGGCTGAACAGGTGAAAACCTATGCGCCCAACTCCATCGTGATCGTGCTGTCCAACCCGGTAGACGCGATGACCTACACCTTCTTCAAAACGTCCGGGTTCCCGAAGGAGCGGGTCATCGGCCAATCCGGAGTGCTGGACACCGCCCGTTTCCGCACTTTCGTGGCGATGGAACTGAACGTCTCCGTAGAAGACGTAACCGGATTTGTGCTGGGCGGTCACGGGGATGACATGGTGCCGCTGGTGCGCTACTCCTACGCAGGCGGCATACCGTTGGAAAAACTGATCCCGAAAGATCGTCTGGATGCCATCGTGGAACGCACCCGCAAAGGCGGCGGCGAGATCGTCAATCTGCTGGGTAATGGCTCCGCTTACTATGCGCCGGCCGCTTCCCTGGTGCAAATGGCGGAAGCGATCCTGAAAGACAAGAAGCGCATTCTGCCGGCGATCGCCTACCTGGAAGGCGAATACGGATACAGCGACCTCTATCTGGGCGTACCGACCCTGCTGGGCGGAAACGGCCTGGAAAAAGTGATCGAGCTGGATCTGACGCCAGAAGAAAAAGCGGCGCTCGACAAATCTGTCCAATCGGTTCGCAACGTGATGAACGTGCTCAACTAACTAAGTGAGCAGTACGTCCGGCAAACCGGTATTCCCCTGTCAAGTGACAGAAGGTAAACAAGCCCTCAAGATGCCTGAGCTCGGTATTGTACCGGGCTCAGGTTATTTTTTGCAGACAAACTCCAGGCGGTTATTCTTTACTGAAAATTAACTTGTAAAGCTGTTTGGGCATCTGGCAGACTAAAATTGAGTTTTTTCGTTGTTTTGGTAAAGCTAGCTAGCGAGAGAAGGACGCAAAAACCTGGGGGGTACTGGCTTGTGACCAAAATTTTGGTTGTAGACGACGAAGTGTCGATTGTGAAGCTGCTGCAGTTTAATCTGGAAAAAGCGGGGTTTCAGGTAGTGACCGCGTACGACGGCAAACAGGCGTTGGACGTGATCAGAAGTGAACAGCCCGATTTTATCATACTGGACTTGATGCTGCCGAAAATGGACGGCATGGATGTGTGCAAGACGCTTAGGCAGGAGCGGAACAACACGCCGATTCTGATGCTGACCGCCAAGGACGACGAACTGGACAAAATTCTCGGCCTGGAACTGGGAGCGGACGATTACCTGACCAAGCCGTTCAGCCCGCGGGAAGTGATCGCCCGCGTCAAGGCGATCATGCGACGCGTCCAGACGGGGAACGAATCGGCGGCGGCGCTGGACGAAGTGATGCTGCAGTTTGGCGAGATCCGCATCTATCCGGAAAAATTCGAGGTGTACCGGCGGGACGACAAGGTGGAGTTGACGCCCAAGGAGTTTGAACTGCTCCACTACCTGGCCAGCCATCCCGGCCGCGTGCTGACCCGCGATCAACTGCTGAACGCGGTCTGGAACTACGATTTCATCGGGGACTCGCGCATTGTCGACGTCCATGTCAGCCATCTGCGCGAGAAGTTGGAGGACGACACGAAAAATCCCCGCTACATCAAAACGGTGCGCGGGTTGGGTTACAAACTGGAAGGATGACGGGAGGCCATTTCCTTGACGCGCTTTCGCATCAAACTGACCATGACCATTCTCGGACTCATCTCGCTGGTCCTTGTGCTGATGGGAACCTATTTTGCGAAGGTGTTGGAGCAATCCTACCTGCAGACGCTGCATGAACTGCTTTCCCGGGAGTCCAAACTGGTGGCCCAGGTAGTTCGCTCTCCCGAGGTCTTTTCCGACGTGAAGATGCTGGCTGACCGTGTGAGCCAGGTAGCCCCGGAAGAGGTGCGCCTTACGATTATCGACCGGACGGGGAGGGTGCTCTATGACAACAGCACACATAAGGAGGAGATGGAAAATCACGCCGACCGGCCGGAATATGTCGCGGCGCTGAACGGGGACATTGGCATTTCCCGCCGCTACAGCGAAACGATGGGCTACGACATGATGTACGTGGCCGTGCCTGTCAAAGAGGGAGACAAGACCATCGGGGCCGTCCGTTCCTCCATGTCGATGAAAGACATCACCGACACCGTCCACAACATGTGGTACAGCCTGCTTACGGGACTACTGGTGACGCTGGTAGTCGGGGCGATTGTCGTCTCGCGCATCTCCTACAGCATCATTCGCCCGATTGAGGAAATTACCCGGGTGGCCCGCAATATTACCCAGCGCCACTACGAAAGCCGGGTGCGGATCAAGTCCAATGACGAGATCGGCCAATTGGCGGGTGCCATCAACTTCATGGCCTCCAGCCTGGAACAGCAGATGTACGAAATCTCCGAAAATCAGCAACGCCTCACCGGCGTGCTTACCAACATGACCAGCGGGGTGATCTTCATCTCCGAAGAGCGGCGGATCATGCTGGTCAATCCGGCCGTTGAGAAGCTGCTCGGCACGTCCGGACACGATCTCGTCGGCCGGCTGCACATTGAGGCGAGCAAAAGTTTTGGGCTTAGCCAGTACATCGACCGCTGCCTGGACACGGGGGAAAAGTTCCGCCAGGAGGTGCACATCTACTACCCGCAGGAACGCATCCTGGACGTGAGCTTTGCGCCGTACATCAACTTCAAGGGAGAGGCAAAAGGTGTGGTTGTCGTCCTGCACGACATCACCGAGATTCGCCGCCTGGAGAAGATGCGCAGTGAATTTGTCGCCAATGTCTCGCACGAGCTCAGGACGCCGATCACGTCCATCAAGGGGTTTACCGAGACGCTCCTGGATGGCGCGATGCAGGATAAGGAAACCTGCCGCAATTTCCTGCAAATCATCTACGACGAAAGTGAGCGGCTGTACCGCATGATCCGCGATGTTCTCGACCTCTCCAAGATCGAGCAGAAGCGCATCCAACTGCAGATGACCCCGGTCCATGTGCAGGAGCTGATCGCCTCGACGGCCGCAATCGTGCAGGAGCAGGTGAACCGCAAGCGGTTGTCGCTCACCCTGCCGGACCCGGAGCCGGCGGTCTGGCTGACGACGGACAAGGACTGCCTGCAGCAGATCGTGCTCAACCTCATGTCCAACGCCTTGGCCTATACTCCGGAAGGCGGCTCTATCACGCTGCGCGTCAAACAGCTGGGGGCGCAGGTGCAGATTCAGGTGGAGGACACCGGCATCGGCATCCCGGAGCAGGACATCCCGCGCATCTTTGAACGGTTTTATCGCGTGGACAAGGCGCGCAGCCGGGATTCCGGCGGCACCGGCCTGGGGCTTGCCATCGTCAAGCACCTGGTGGAAAACCTGCATGGCCAGATCAGCGTGGAAAGCGTGGAAGGAAAGGGAACCACGTTTACGGTGACGCTGCCGTCAGAAGGATCAACGTAACGCGAGAGTCGAAGGGCTCTCGCTTTTTCTTTTGGCCGCCATGCTGTTTGCTGATATTTTACAACTTTACACTACGCTAACAATCTCTTCACTCCCTGTATACAATCCCCTTGTAGCATTGGGTGTACAGAATGGAGGGGAAGGTATGGCACGGCACGCATTTGAGGAACAACTGGATGTCCTGCACCGCAGCCTGATGTCCATGGGCACGCTGGTGGAGGAAGCCATCCACAAGGCGATCAAAAGTCTGGTCGAACGGGACGCGGATTTGGCCCAACAGGTTATTGAGCATGACACGATGATCAACGAACTGGAGCATCAGATCGAAATCGGCTGCTTTCGCCTGATCGCGCTGCAGCAGCCGGTGGGCAGCGACCTGCGCCGTTTGGGCACGATGCTGAAGCTGGTGACCGATTTGGAGCGGATGGGCGACCACGCTGTTGCCATCGCCAGGACGACGCGCCGGCTGATGGTGGAGCCGTACGTCAAGCCGCTGATCGACATTCCGCTGATGGCAGACCACGTCAAGGCCATGGTGCGAGACTGCCTGAACGCCTACATCACCCGCGACAAGGAAGCGGCCAGAGAAGTTGCCCTTCGCGACGACGCCGTCGACAAGCTGTTTTCGACGATTTTCCGCGATCTGATCGACGTGATGAGCAGCAACAAGCAGTCCATCAACCAGGGCACTCACCTGCTGTTTGTGGCCCAGTACCTGGAGCGGATCGCCGACCACGTCACCAACATCTGCGAGTGGATCTTTTACCTCAACACCGGCAAGATGACCGATCTGAACAAGTAACGCCCATCATACCGGGCAGTCCGCGGGCTGTCCGGTTTTTTTACGGCTGCAAGGCGCACATTTTCTTGCCGTGGGCAGAAGCCTATCGGTTCATGATCGCATAGGATAAACCGATCCGACATGACACACAACATCCAGGAGGGGTTGTCAATGAATACAAAGGAGCGACATATATTCGCGGGCGGCAATACGGCCAGAGGATACCGTTGTTTTTTTGATTCCGTCCTGGCGGAGATGGACTGCCTGTTTGTCCTGACTGGCGGAGTGGAAGGCCTGGCTTCAACATTGATCAAACAGATTGGTGACGAACTTGCCCCCCGCGCCGGCAGCGTGGAGTGGATTCATTCCCCGTTTGTCAACGGCGCCTTTGACGGAGTGATTTTTTCTGATCTGCGGGCCGCCGTGGTGGATGGGAGCTATCCGCGTGTGCTTCAGCCGAGGGCGCCGGGGCTGATTGAGTCCTATGTCAACTTGCAGGCTGTGATTGACACAAATCGCCTGGCTCCCCGCAGGAATCTGATTGCGACCTGGTTCGAAGCGCTGTACCAAAAGACGCAGGAAGCGTACGAAGCCTTTGCCCAGGCGCTTGCCATCCACGACGAGTGGGAGGAAATCTACATCTCTCGCCTGAATCGGGAAAAAGCCAACCGCGTCGCAGAAGAAGTGACGGAGCTGTTTTTTGGAGAGGAAACCCTGCCAAAGAACGCCCGCATCCGGCACATGTATCTGGGCGCAGCCACACCGTCCGGACCGGTTGATCACATCGCCAATCTGACCGCCGACATCGGCAAACGCTACTTTATCAAAGGGCGACCCGGTTCCGGCAAGTCGACGATGCTGAACAAACTGGTGGCGGAAGCAAAGCGGCGCGGTTTCGACGCCGAAGTGTACCACTGCGGACTGGACCCGAACAGCCTGGACATGGTGATCCTGCCCGAAAAAAGCATCGCCATTTTTGACAGCACGGCGCCGCATGAGTACTTCCCCGACCGAAGCAGTGACGAAGTGATCGACATGTACGCCCGGGCCATCGAGCCGGGCACTGACGAGGTGTTTGCCGACCAACTTGCCGAGATCAGGGGGCGCTACGCCGCCGCGATGAAAAAGGGAACCGCCAGCCTGGCCGAAGCGCAGATATGCCGCCATCGCCTGGCTGACATCTACGGACAGGGGGCCGACCGTGATAAAGTGGAGGCTGTTCATCAGTCCATTGTGCGTGAACTGACCGCGCGGCTGGCCTGACGTTCGGCTGCCGCCCGTGCGCATGAAACCCGTTCGGCTGCTCATACTATGCGGAGGAGGTGAGCAGTCCGGATGGGTTTCCCTGTTGTGTTGGCACTGCTCTTGATGGCCAATCCGCTGGATGCGACTGATTTTTTGCGGGTCGAATGGGGAGAAGAGACGATTGCCATACTCGACCGCGCCGACTATACGCTGCCGTTTTCAGGAGTTCCCCTGGTGGACGAAGCAAAGCTGGAGAGGGTTATCAAAAGCGTGGCGGAACAGGTGTACCAGGCACCGGTGAACGCCACGATTGACGGAGCAGGCAGGATCGTTCCCGAGAAGCGGGGACGGGCGCTGCATGAAAAAGCGTTTACCGAACAGGTCTACGACTACTTTTACGGAAGCGGTTCGAAAAGCATCACGCCCGCCATCCGCGAGGTGATGCCCAAGGTGGACCGCGAACTGCTGAACCAGGTGCGGCAAAAGTTCATCGGAGGCTACTCCACCTATTACAATCCCCGAAACAAAAACCGTTCTCATAACATCATGCTGGCTGCCAAGGCGATCAACAATTACGTCGTCCTGCCCGGAGAAATCTTTTCCTTTAACAAGGTGGTTGGCCCACGCACTCGGCAAAAGGGGTATCTGGAAGCGCCAATTATTGTCAGGGGAGAACTGTCCGAGGGGATCGGCGGGGGTATCTGTCAGGTATCGTCTACCCTGTACAACGCTGTCGATCGCGCCGGCATGCACATTTTGCAGCGATACTCCCACAGCCGCCACGTCGCGTACGTCCCGCCCGGGCGGGACGCCACAGTGAGCTGGAACGGGCCTGATTTTGTGTTTCAGAACAAGTACGCGTATCCCATCCTGATTCGCGCCTATTCCGGAAACGGACAGATCACGGTTACCATCCATTCATTCCCGGAAATCGAATACGAACCCAGGCATGTGCCCAGTGTGCGCAATCACATGCCGGAAGAAACGCCGGCAGATCCGCAGCTTCCGGACTAGACAGCACCCGTTGCGAGGTGCTGTCAGCGTGTAGACAAAGTCCGTGGCGCATGGGTGATCGGGCCCGCTCGCTCTCTTGACGACCAGCAGAGAAGTTGGCAGCGTCCGCTTCAAAACGCGACGCGGGCAGGGGGCAAACATCTGGGTAGTTCGAGGAAGTGAGACTTGTGCCCCCTGTATCCCCCACGTCTTTCGTTTTTCCGCTGGGCAGGTCGTCAAAGGAGCTCGCTTGGCCCATCACTCCATGCCATGTCCTTTTTCTCACCTTCGGTTGATCAATGTGCAGGCCTTCCGGCCTGGAAACGATGGAGGAGCGTTTCCTCGCGGAACTTCAACGATTGGCTTCAGTCCGGACAGCACCCGTTGCGAGGTGCTGTTTTTGTTTGGGCCGCTGCGCCCGAGGCGGCTTGTCGGATGTGCTGTGCGCACGAAAAACGTATTGTCAAGGATTTGAAAAAGGCGTAATATATATTTCGTGTTTAAAATTTCGGGTACGAAATAATTCTGAACGAAAGGAGGCACATGATGAGCAAGCCGATCTTGGTGAGAGATCTGTTAAAGCGGCTTAACAAAACGCTGACTACTATCGCGACCAAAGAATTGGCGAAATTCGGATTGACTGTGCCGCAATTGATGGTGCTCAAGCAAATCCAATGCGAGCCCAAGACGATCGGTCAGATCAGCAAGGCGGTCGACCTGTCCTACAGCACGGTCTCGGGCATTATCGACCGGCTGGAGCGGGAACAAATGGTTGAACGCGTCCGCGACAAAAAGGACCGGCGGGTAGTCTGGATTCGCGGCACGGGCAAGGTGAAGGAAAAGGTCGATCAGATCCCGATCTTTTCCGAAGAGTATTTCAACAAGTTGTTCAAAGACATTTCCGATGAGGAGATGGATCAAATCGTCCATGTACTCGAGACGCTGATCGAAAAACTGGAAAGAGAAAGTTGAGGAGAAACCATGAAGCGAAAACTTGTCTTGTACATCATCCTGCTCCTGATGGTAGCAGGAGGGGGCGGCATCGGTTACTACTACTGGTATCAGGGGAGCCACTACGTCACCACACAGGACGCCCGCGTCGCCGGTGACATTTACCGCGTGATGCCGCGGATTTCCGGCAAGCTGACGTCGCTGAAGGTTCACGAGGGGGATGTCGTCGTGGCGGATCAGATCGTCGGACAGCAGGATACGACCAATCTGACGACCAACCTGTTGGAAAACGCGGTGCTGCGGGCACCCATTACCGGCACGGTGATCAAGACGCTGGCAAAGGAAGGAGAGGTTGTCTCTCCCGGTCAGGCAGTAGCCATGGTGGTGGACGAGAATAACCTGTACATTTCCGCCAATGTGGAAGAGACGGAGCTTGGCCGCCTCAAGCTGGGGCAGAAAGTGGACATCACGCTGGACGCTTACCCGGGCAAACAGCTGACCGGTCACCTGTCCGAAATCGGCCAAGCCACCAACTCCACCTTTGCGCTGCTGCCGTCCGTTAACACCAGCGGCAACTTTACCAAAGTGACGCAGCGGATTCCGATAAAGGTGGCGATTGACAATGCCGCCGGAATCCAACTGACCCCTGGTCTGAATGCGGAAATCAAAGTGCACGTAAAGGGGATGTAAGTGATGAAGACAAAGAAATGGAAACAAGTGGGGATTATTGTGGCGGCCTGTTCGCTGCTCGCCGCAGGTTGCAGTGAAACGACAGCCGGGCCGGAAGAAAGCCAGCCGGTCGTGAAAGTGTGGAAGCTGGAATCGAATCAGGCCGGCTCGATCGCAAGCGGAAAGATCGCACCGGCAGAAGAAATTCAGGTGGTCTCCAAACTGGCAGGGAAAGTGGAGCAGGTGCACGTGAAGGAAGGCTCGGTCGTGAAGAAGGGCGACGTGCTCGTCTCGTTGGAAGCGAACGATTACCTGGAGCAAATCAGACAGGCGGAAGCCGCCATCGCCAGCGCCCAGGCGCGTCTGCACGACACCCAGGCCGGCGCGCGCAGCCAGGAGCTGCAGCGTCTGGAGAGCGGCGTGGAGCAGGCAAAAGCGGCGCTGGAGGTAGCCGAGAGCAGCTACAATCGGATGAAGGCGTTGTACGATTCCGGCGCGATCTCCCAGGCCGATCTGGAAAAGGTGACGCTGGAGCTGGAAAAAGCGCGGACGGGGTACGATCAGGCCAAGGCTCAATACGATTTGGCCAAGGCGGGACCGACAGCCAATTCCGTGGCCGCGCTGGAGGCAGAAGTGAAACGTCTGCAATCCGGTTTGCAACTGGCCAAAAGCACTTATGAAAATACCAAGATTGTCGCCCCGATCTCCGGCATCGTGGCTCGCCGCAGCATCGATCCCGGCGAGATGGCCCAGCCGGGCGTTCCGCTGCTGGTGCTGGTCCAGATGGATCAGGTCAAAGTAGAGGCCAGCGTGCCCCAGGAGCAGATCAACCAGGTGAAAGTCGGTTCGGCAGTTGACGTGAAAGTGGACAATCGTACGCTCAAGGGTACGGTGGAGTTCGTCAGCCCGATCTCCGATACCAACAGCAGCTCTTTCCCGATCAAGGTGCGTTTGGACAACAAGGATGGCGCGCTGCGGGCAGGGATGCTGGCGGAGGTGTACCTGCCAAACCAGGCGTCCGACAGCGAAGTGAAAATCCCCTCCTCGGCCGTCGTGACCAAGGAGAACAAGCAATTCGTGTACAAAGTGGACCGCGACATCGTGCATCAAGTAGAGGTGACTGTCGGGGAAATCAAGGGCGATTGGGTTGCAGTGACCAAAGGGGTAGCCGCTGGCGACCAGCTCGTACTGAATCCTGGTGACGATTTGGCCGAGGGCAGCAAAGTGATCGTCAACTGACGGGAGGGAGAATCATGGCGGAAGCAGCGGCACAGCGCCATGGGAACAGCGGAAGCGAGATGTGGATTTCGCTTTTGGCCATTCTCATGGGCACCTTCGTCGCCATTTTGAACAACAGTTTGATCAACGTCGCCCTGCCTACGCTGGTAAACGTGTTTGGCTCCACGACGGACACGATCCAATGGGTGTTGACCGGTTACATGCTGGCCAACGCCGTCATGATCCCGATGAGCGGCCTGCTGGGCGACAAATACGGGTACAAGCGGATCTTTTTGCTCTCACTGATCGCATTTACAGCTTCGTCCGTCCTCTGCGCGCTGGCATGGAACGACACCAGCCTGATCGCCTTCCGCGTCATCCAGGGTTTGAGCGGCGGGATGATTATGCCGATCGGAATGTCGATGATCTACATGATTGTCCCGCGGGAGAAGATGGGACTGGCTCTGGGGCTGTTTGGCATCGCCGCGATGGTGGCGCCGGCGGTCGGGCCAACGCTGGGCGGGTACATTGTCGAATACCTCAACTGGCAGTTCCTGTTCCTGCTGGGCGTTCCGTTTGGCGTGTTCGCCGTGGTGATGAGCAGCGCCCTGTTGAAGGAAACGCCGAAAAAGCCGGAGTTGAAGTTTGACTTTCCGGGAGCGATTCTTTCCATCATCGGCTTCGGGACGCTGCTGCTCGCGCTGAGCAAGGGCCAGTCGGAAGGATGGGACTCATTTTTCATCGTCAGTTTGCTGTTTGTCGCAATTAGCAGCCTGGTGCTGTTCGTTTGGGTGGAGACGGGCAGGGAGTCTCCCCTGCTAGACTTCAGCCTGCTGAAAATCCCTGTGTTTACGTTAAGCGTCATCAGCTCCAGTTTTGTCATGATGGGGATGATGGGCGGGATATTCATGATGCCGATCTTTCTGCAAAACATTCAGGGCATGTCGGCGGTGGACTCCGGGCTTCTGCTGATGCCGCAGTCGATTGCCATGGCGTTGATGATGCCGATCAGCGGCAAGCTGTTTGACAAGTACGGGATCGGTCCCGTCGGCCTGGTGGGCATGCTGGTCATGGGGGTGACCACTTATGAATTGCACACCTTGACCGCCGACACGCCGCACGGTTGGTTGAATACGGTGCTGACGATTCGCGGGATCGGCATCGGGCTGTGCATGCAGACGCTGTCCACGGCGGGGATGAACGCCATTCCCCGCGCCAGCGTCGGGAAGGCATCCTCCCTGTCCAACGTGATCCGGCAGGTGATGAGCTCGTTTGGCATTGCCATCCTGACGACGATCATGAGCTCGCGCCAGTCCTTTCACGCCGCGGCGATTTCGGACAGCGTGTCTGTGACGTCCACCACGGCGAGCGAGGCGCTCCAGGGTCTGACCGGGCTGTTCATGCAGGCGGGGGTGGACGCCGCGACCGCCCAGGGAGGAGCCGCATCCGTTTTGGCCGGGATGATTGCCAAGGAGGCAGTCGTTCGGGGGATTGCCGACGCCCTGCTCGTGTCGGCCATTCCAATCTTTTTGTCCATCCCGTTTATTTTCTTTATGCACAAAAAGCCGCCCAAGAAAGAGGCGGCACAAGAGCAGCAAAAAGCAGCAGCCTGAGCGGCTGCTGTTTTTGCTGGATTTTCGACGCACTTTAGAACAGTTTGCTGAGCCAGTAGATGATCCGGCCGACGATGTAGCCGAGCAGGATGGTCCAGCCGATTTTGGCCCAGATGCCAAGACCGCTCACGAATTCACGCAAGCTTTTCCGACGATGCGGCGGTTGCTTCATCAGACTCCACTCCTTTGGCTGTATTGCAGCGGATGAACAGGTAGATGCCGGTGAGAATGATCAGGCCGCCGACCCATTGCGAAAGGGTAACCCCTTCCCCCAGGATGAGGTACGCCAGAATCGCCGTTCCGACCGGTTCCCCCAAAATCCCCATGGAGATCGTCGTGGTGTTTAGCCATTTGATCACCCAGTTGAAAATCGAGTGGCCGAGCAGCGTCGGAAACAAGGCGAGGCAGAAAAACCAGCCCCAGTCCTCGGCCCGGTAACCGGCCAGCGGGTACCCCAGCACCAGATCGTACGCCACCAGCAGCACGCTGGTGATCGTGTAGACGACGAGTGTGTAGGAAAACGAGGACAGGTGCTGCCGCACGTACTGGCCAACCAGCCAGTAGCCGGTGACGGTGGCGGCGCCCATCAGCGCCAGAAAGTCTCCCCACAGCGCCATGCCGCCGACGCGAAAGTCTCCCCAGCCGATGACGAAGCTGCCGGCGATGGCCAGCAACCCTCCCGTCAGGGCCAGGGGGCGGATTCGCTCGCCAAAGAAGAAATACCCGCCGACGAAGGCAAACAGCGGCTGCAACGTGACCAGCACGGTAGAGCTGGCGACGGACGTAAAGTTGAGCGATTCAAACCAGAGCAGGAAGTGGCTGGCCAAAAAGGCCCCCGACAGGAGACAGAGCAGCCACTGCCTTCTCGGCATCCGCACCATTTCGCCGATGGCACCGCGGTTCCAGAACAGCAGCGGCAGCGTCAGCAGCACGGAAAATACCAGCCGGTACGTGGCGATTACAGGCGCCGGCGCACTGGACAGCTTGACAAAGATGGCCGAGGTGGAGACGGCCGCCACGCCGAAAAAGAGGGCGAGATAGGGCGGTATCCAGGGTTTTTCGTTTGGAGTGTTCATGCCTACACCTTCTTGTCCTAAGGAGATCGCATGCTCTCTATTTTACAGGTCTATCGAAACATTCACAATCGCTAGACATTGGGAGGCCACGAACAAAGCGTGGGGCCTGCCGATCGCCTGGCCGCTCCAACAAACTCCTGGGAGAACGCCGGAAGCGATGAAGACCGTCCGCTCACCGGCGAGGTGCAAGGCGATGAGCGGAGGCCAACAGCCGCAAGCGACGAGATCAGCCGGTTGGAAACGGCTAAGGCGTAACGCTGTTCAACAGCCCAGAGACGGTGACAATCGCCGCCTCCTGTTGTATGCGCGGAATGTACTGGCGCAGAACAGAGGCCGTTTTCTTGCCGGGCGGCCCGACATGGCCGATGGCGATATTGACGGGGCGGTCTTTCATGCGCTGGCACAGCGTTTCCATTTGGCGGGTAATGTGCGAGACGGTGTAGACGGAGTCCAGAAACAGTTCGTTTTCCAAAAACGGCACGCCCAGCTCCTTGGCAATTTTGGCTGCGACACTGCGATGGGTCGTTTTGCTGTCCAGGTAGATCATGCCGCGTTCCTTGCACACGCTCAGCACCGCCCGCATGACGCGCTCGTCGGCTGTTGCCTTGGAGCCCATGTGGTTGTTCAAACCGATCGCGTGCGGAACATCGTCAATCGCCTTGCGGACGCGGTCGCGAATCTCCTCGTCGCTCAGGTCAGTGGTGATCGCTCCGGGTCCCAGCCAGGAACGCTTTCCGTTTACCGGCTCCATCGGCAGGTGGACAAACACGTCGTGTCCCTTTCGATGGGCCAGCTCCGCGTCCCGTTTGGTGCTGGGCAAAAACGGCATCACCGCGACCGTCAGGGGAACGGGCAGGTTGAGAATGTCGTCCGTGCCCGCCATGTTGTTTCCCAAGTCGTCAATGACTACTGCCACTTTCTTGGCGGCCGTTTTCGCCGGGGTAGCACCGGGAGCGAGGGCGTGCGCCCCTGCCGTGCAGGAGAACAGACAAGCGGCGAGCAGGGCTGCCCCCCAGGTTCGTTTGCGCATGTGATCGCCTTCTTTCCGCTGTTTTTTCCTAGTTTGTTCAAGCAGAGGAATGCTTACCCGCAGGCCCTGCCGCTGATGGAGACTTGTTTTGCCAGGGGTGTGCCCCTGTGGTAAACTGAAGGAATAGTGATGGAACGAGAGGAGTCGTACGAGTTGAGCCACTTTGTGTTGATTGACGGGAACAGCATCGCCAACCGGGCGTTTTACGCGCTCCCGCTGCTGTCCACGTCGGCGGGACTGCATACCAACGCGGTGCTTGGCTTCACCACCATGCTGCTCAAGGTGCTGGAAGAGATGCAGCCGACGCACATGCTGGTCGCGTTTGACGCGGGCAAAGTCGTGTTTCGCCACAGCGAGTTTGCCGAATACAAGGGCGGCAGGGCCAAGACGCCGCCGGAGCTGTCGGAGCAGTTTCCGCTGATTCGCGAGCTGCTGGACGCATTTTCCATCCGGCGCTTTGAACTGGAAGGATACGAAGCGGATGACATCATCGGGACGCTCACCCGGCGGGCGGACGAATCGGGCTGGAAGACGACGGTGATTACCGGGGACAAGGACATGCTCCAGCTGGTCTCCGACAATGTATCCGTAGCGTTGACGCGCAAGGGCGTAAGTGAGATGGAGCTGTATACGCCCAAGGAGATCGCGGACAAGTACGGGTTGCAGCCGCTTCAGATCATCGACCTGAAGGGGCTGATGGGCGATGCCTCGGACAACATCCCGGGCGTGCCCGGCGTGGGGGAAAAGACTGCGCTGAAGCTTTTGCGCGAATACGGATCGGTGGAAGCGGTGCTGGAGAACATCGACCGGATCTCCGGCAAAAAGCTGCAGGAAAACCTGCGTGAAAACGTGGAGCAGGCCAGGATGAGCAAGGCGCTGGCGACCATCATGCGGGACGCCCCCGTCGATCTGGACGTGGAACAGACGGTGTATTCCGGCTACGATGCGGCGGCTGTCACCGAGTTTTTCAAAAAAATGGAGTTCAAGTCGCTGCTGTCCAAAGTAAAGACGGCCGCCCCGAAAGATGGGGGCCAGTCGGGACAAGAGCGCGCGCCGTTTTCCTTCGAGGTAGTGGAGGGCGGCAGAACAGACAGCTATGCCGAAAAACTGACGTCGCCCATGGCGCTGTACGTGGAGATGGACGGAGACAACTACCACCATGCGCCGATCCTCGGCTTCGGTCTGGCCGCAGACGGCATCTCGTTCTACGTGCCGTACGACGTGGCCGTGGAGTGGCAGGCATTTCGCGAATGGCTGGCCGACGACACCAAGGAAAAATGGGTGTTTGACGGCAAGCGGGACACGGTGGGACTGTCCTGGCACGGCATGGAGGCAGCCGGCATCGGCTTTGACGTCTACCTGGCCTCCTACCTGCTGAATGCGACGGAGAGCAATCCCACCCTCGACGGTGTCGCGGCCCAGTACGCCGAGGTAGGCGTGCTGCCGGACGATGAGGTGTTTGGCAAAGGAGCCAAGCGGCAGGTGCCGGAGACGAGCGTCCTCAGCGAACACGTGGCGCGCAAAGCGGCTGCGATCTGGCAGAGCGTGCCAAAACTGCGGGATGAGCTGGCGCAGCACAAGCTGAACGAACTGCTCACCGATCTGGAAGCGCCGCTCAGTCTGGTCCTGGCCGCGATGGAAAAGCAGGGAGTCAAAATCAACCGCGAGCGGCTGTTGGAGATGGGCGAAGAGCTGGACAGCCAGTTGGAGACGTTGACGGCAAAGATTCACGAGCTGGCCGGGACGCCGTTCAACATCAATTCGCCAAAGCAGTTGGGGGAGATCCTGTACGACAAACTGGATCTGCCGGTGCTGAAGAAGACGAAGACCGGCCCGTCCACCAGTGCCGACGTATTGGAAAAGCTGGCGCCGTACCATCCGATCATCGGGGAAATTCTCCACTTCCGCCAGTTGGGCAAGTTGCGCTCCACGTACATCGAGGGGCTGACCAAGGAGATTCACGCCAAGACGGGCAAGATTCACACGCGGTTCAACCAGGCCACCACGGCGACCGGCCGCCTGTCCAGCACCGAGCCCAACCTGCAAAACATTCCCATCCGCCTGGAGGAAGGCCGGAAAATCCGCGAGGCGTTCATTCCTTCCGAAGCAGGTTGGTACATGCTGGCTGCCGACTACTCGCAGATCGAACTGCGCGTTCTCGCCCACATCTCCGGGGATGAAAACCTGATTGACGCCTTCCGCAAGGGGATGGACATTCACACGCGGACGGCGATGGACGTGTTTGGGGTGAGCGAGGCGGAGGTCACGCCGCTGATGCGCCGTCAGGCCAAGGCGGTCAACTTCGGCATCGTCTACGGGATCAGCGACTACGGCTTGTCGCAAAACCTGAACATCACGCGCAAGGAAGCAGCGGACTTCATCGAACGCTACTTCGCCGTCTTTTCCGGCGTGAAACGGTACATGGAAGAGATCGTGAAGCAAGCGAAGCAGGACGGCTACGTCACCACGCTCCTGCACCGACGCCGCTACCTGCCGGACATCAAGAGCAGCAATTTCAATTTGCGCTCGTTTGCGGAGCGGACGGCCATGAACACCCCGATCCAGGGAACGGCCGCCGACATCATCAAACTGGCGATGATCCGGATGCAAGAGAGCATCCGTGAAAAAGGCCTGAAGAGCCGGATGCTTCTGCAGGTGCACGACGAACTGGTCTTCGAAGTGCCGGAAGCGGAATTGGCCGTCATGCAGAAGCTGGTGCCGGACGTGATGGAAAACGCGCTCAAGTTGGACGTGCCGCTGAAAGTGGACGTGCATTACGGACGCACCTGGTACGACGCGAAGTAACCGGGACAGCATCAAGAGAGAAACGAGAGGAGGAGACCCATGCCGGAACTGCCAGAGGTGGAAACGGTCGTCCGCACCCTGCGCACCCTCGTGTTGGGCAAGACGATCGAACGCGTCAGCGTGACGCTGCCGCGGATTGTGCGCCGCCCGGACGACGTGGAAGCGTTCAAGGCGCAGCTGGCCGGCCAGACCATTCGTGAGATCAAGCGGCGGGCCAAGTTCATCCAGTTTTTTCTGGACAAGGACGTGCTCGTCTCCCATCTGCGCATGGAGGGGCGCTACGGCCTGTACCAGGCTGAGGACCCGGTGGAGAAGCACACGCACGTGATTTTCCATTTTACCGACGGCACCGAACTGCGCTACCGGGATGTTCGCCAGTTCGGGACGATGGATCTGTTTCCGATTGGGATGGAAACGAGTGAAGGGCCGCTGGCCAAACTGGGCGTCGAACCGCTGGAGGACAGCTTTACGCCGGACGTGCTGGGCCGTCTGCTCAAGGGGCGGACGACCAAGATCAAGCCGCTGCTGTTGAATCAGGAATGTATTGTCGGGTTGGGGAATATTTATGTGGACGAATCCCTCTTTCGGGCAGGCATCCACCCGGAACTGCCGGCAGGCAGCCTGACCGCCAAACAGGTGGCCAAGCTGCACGAAAGCATCGTTACCACGCTGAAAGAGGCGGTGGCACAGGGCGGCAGTTCGATCAAGTCGTACGTCAACGGCCAGGGCGAGATGGGCATGTTTCAGCAGTCGCTGTTGGTATACGGACGCAAAGGGCAGCCGTGTACCCGCTGTGGAACGGAGATCGTCCGGTTCGTGGTCGGCGGCAGGGGGACGCACATCTGTCCCGCCTGTCAAAAAGTTGGCAAGCCCATCAGACGAGGAGGAAAACGGGCATGATTCTAGGGTTGACAGGAGGCATCGCCACGGGAAAAAGTACGGTGACGGCCATGCTGCGGGAGCGCGGCATTCCTGTCATTGACGCTGACCAGATCGCCCGCGAAGTTGTGGAGAAAGGCAAACCTGCCTACGAGGCGATCGTTCGTCACTTCGGCAGGGACATCCTGCTGGCTGACGGCCAGATCAACCGCAAGAAGCTGGGGGAAATCGTCTTTTCCGACGAAGCGGAGCGGCAGAAGCTGAACGCCATCGTCCACCCGGAAGTCCGCCGGGTGATGCGGGAAGAGGCGGAAGCAGCGGAACGGAACGGCGCTGACATCGTGTTTATGGATATTCCCTTGTTGTTTGAGAGCAAGTTGCAGCATCTGGTGGATAAAATTGTCGTGGTGTACGCGCCGGCCTCTGTACAGTTGGCGCGGATGTTGGAGCGGGACGAGCTGGATGAGGAACAGGCGCACAAGCGGCTGAGGGCGCAGTGGCCCATTGAGCAGAAAAAACAGCTCGCCGATTTTCTGATCGACAACACCGGGACGCGGGAAGAGACGGAACGGCAGGTGGAGCGCCTGCTGGCAGAATTGAAGACGGAGCTGTCGGGATGAAGCGAGGCAGGCGAGCCGCAGGCGTCCTGATCGTGCTGATGGGCGTCTTTTTGCTGATCAACTCCCCCTTGGTCTGGAAGTGGATGTATCCGATCAAGTATCAAAACGAGATTCTGGAGGCGTCCCGTCGCTACCAGGTAGACCCCTTCCTGATTTTGGCCATCATCCGTTCGGAGAGCGGCTTCAAGCCGGACAACGTCTCGAAAAAGGGAGCGATCGGGCTGATGCAGATCATGCCCGACACGGCCAAATGGATTGTGGAACAGGCGGGCTTTCAGCCAAAGCAAAAGGATTACCTGTACGATCCCAAGATGAATATCCACATCGGGACCTGGTACCTGTCCTACTTGCAGCAGAGGTTTCAGGGCGACGTGGTCAAAACCATTGCCGCCTATAACGCCGGTCCCGGCAAGGTAAACGCATGGCTCACGCGCGAGCAGTGGAACGGAGAGCGAGATACGCTCGGAGACATCCCGTTCAGCGAAACGCGCCTGTACGTACAGCGGGTGCTCTACTACCACGACCGATACCGCAACATCTATTCCAAAGAAATGCAGTAAAGCC
>NZ_JAGTPT010000049.1:0-2205 GCF_018195675.1 Brevibacillus sp. NL20B1 | reverse complement strand
ATTTGACATGGAAGAGACAATAACATTGTTTCCATATTTCTTTAGCCCGTAAATCTTTTCTTCTGCAGGATTGATGGCGTAATCTTTGTTTGTATCATTTAGCCATAAATAGAAAATCACCACCCCCAGTATCAAAATGATCATATTCTTACATTTCTTCACGTCGAACTCATCCTTTCAACAAATAACGGCAAAAAGAAGGATAACATCTGTTTGTTTCCTTCTTTTTGCTGTGGGGGTTTTTACCTCAATTGTCTTGTTATAAATATTTTTCCGTTTCCTTCGCTTATTCTTTTGTAATTTTACCACCTGCTGGATTTCTGTCAATTTCAGTAAACAGTCCTTATCGATAATTGCACTTATGTATCGCCTATAGGTAAAATATAAGAAATGTTAAAAAAGGAGATTTCTTCAATGAGTTTGATTCGGGATCAGATGTAACGAATAGCCTTTCGCCCCAAAGCCCGAGGACCTCCATATGATTCTACTCTATATCTTAATGCAAAAAATTGAGAGCATATGGAGGATGAAAAGATGAGTAAGCCTGTAATGAACGTAGCATTGGTATGCGGACCTGATTGCGATATGGAAGTCCACGCAATCCGAGCTACTCTGGAGTATTTTGGTGCAAGAGTGTTTACGTATTGGGTCGGCAGACCATATGATCTGATTGATATTCTGTCCGGTAAGGATCTGTATCCGAATACGGATACGATCGTTCTTTGCTTTCATGGCGAGGAAGGCCAATTGATTATGCCAGAGCTGGAAGAAAGCGTCTATGAACCAGGAGAACCCAAGGGTAACTTTGGGCCGGAGGAGATCAGACGATTTGCCAGACTGGCAGGGAAAACAGTAATCAGCACAGGGTGCTCAGCAGGAAACGTAGAGACGGCACAAGCATTTCTCGACAGCGGTTGCGAAATCTATATTGGGCCCAATGATTATCCGGATGGAAATGACGCGCTCATGTTTGTGCTGAGGCTTTTCTACGATCTCATTCAGAACAATCGAAGCGTAAAGGAAGCTTTCCAAAACGCCAAGTCTCTGGACGCGGAGATGGATATGTTTCAGCTATATGAAAACGCGCAGCAATCTGGTAGAAAATGAGACGTGTGTAGATCAATAGCTTGCCGAAGATTGCAGATAAACTCCCTCGCCGAACAATTGGTCAAGACCCCATTTTGTAGACACTTAAAAAACCCCCGGCCGTTAGGCCGCATGCTGACGCCTGTACTCGACTGGCGTCAGCTTATTTAATTTGATTTGCAAACGCTCTTCATTGTAAAAACGAATGTACTCCTCAATTCGTCTTTGCGCTTCATCCAGACTTCGAATATCATAAGGATAGAGAGCTTCTGCCTTTAAGTGCGAGAAGAAACTCTCCATAGGGGAATTGTCTAAACAATTGCCCCTTCGCGACATGCTGATTCGGGCGTCAACCTTTTGCAGCATGTCGTGGTATGCGTGGGACGTGTACTGGGAGCCTTGATCGCTGTGTACGATCAGTCCAGTCACGTCCTTATGCTTTTCAAATGCTTTCCGAAACGTCTCCAGGACAAGGGCATTGTCATTGTGTAAGCTCACATGGTGCGCCACGATTTCGTTGTGAAACAAGTCTTTAATCGCTGATAAGAAGATACGTTGATCTCCTACACGAAACTGGGTAACATCGGTGACCCACTTCTGGTTTGGTTTCTCGGCTGTGAAGTCACGCTTCAACAGATTTTCGGCAACACGACCATCAGATTCAGCCGCTCGATACGTGCTCCGATACGCTCGCTTGCCACGAATAATGGCTTTCAGCCCAAGAATTTGCATGAGTCGTAACACCTTCTTATGATTCACAACCTTGCCGTATTGACGAAAGAGTTCCGCTTGAATTCTTCGATACCCATATATTCCTTTTCGTTCATCATAGATGGTTTGAATCTGCTGTTTCAGTTCTCCGTCTCAATCCCACTCCTTCTGTGCAAGATACCGATAATACCCACTCCTCGATACACCAAGAAGTTTGGAGAGTTCGGTAATCGGGTACAACGCTGCGACATTCTCCATCACACGATACTTTTTTCTTACACCTCCCGCATCCAGATTTCCAAACACTTTTTTAGAATTTCGTTCTCCCGTTTCAATTTTTTCACATGTCGATCTTGATCGATGTACGCTGTACGTCGTCCACGCTGATCCAAAAGACCGAACTCCCCA
>NZ_JAGTPT010000048.1:0-2388 GCF_018195675.1 Brevibacillus sp. NL20B1 | reverse complement strand
TAAAAATGGAAATTCTGTGCTTCATTCGATAGCTGTCTCCATTTAAATGAATCACTTCGGCACGATGGATGATTCTGTCTAATACAGCTGTGGTGATAGCCGGATCACCGAGTAATTCTCCCCACTCACTCGGCCCTTTATTGGATGTTAGGATAATCGACGATTGATTGTACAAGTCATTAATCAAATGAAAGAATAAATTCGCTTCTCGTTGATCCATCGCTATAAACATGAAGTCGTCGATAATCACTAAGTTCGATTCCCTCAGTCGTTGAAGACGAATTTGTGATTTCCGAGTAATTTCCTCCGTTTTTAACGCTTGAATCAACTCTCCCATCGTAATAAACGTCACTTTATACCCTTGATGAATCGCTTCAATCCCGAGTCCAATCGCCAAATGGGTTTTTCCGACACCTGGCGGTCCTAACAGAATCAAATTAAAGAGTTGGTCTAACCATGAGAGTTCTCGCAATTGGTGAAATTGTCTTTTCGTCAGTGATGGCTGTTCTTGTAGTTGAAACTCATCTAACGTCTTGTAGTAGGGGAAAGACGCCCATTTCAAACGCCTCTCCCGTAATTTCTCCTCCCGACGATGTTGTTCATAACGTAACACATCGTATAAAAAACGTAGATATGTCACCTCATTCGTCTCTGCTTGTTTCACTAATATAGGCAGATGAGAAGCCGTTTCTGTCAAACGTAATACTCGTAATAACTCTTGTACATTCGTTAACTGGCTCATTTCGTTCTTCCCTCCAAAATCCCGATATATTCATTAACGTTTCTTACAGCTGGTTGTGCACAAAGGATAGAATGACTCTCCTCCTGCAATGATTGGATTCGGTTTACCTGAACGGCTTTGCCGGAAGTGTTCAATCGATGTTGCCGTTGTAAGTAACCGACCATATCTGTAAACTCTGAAGCACTATACAGCTGTAATTCGATGCACTTTTGTAGTGCTTGGCTGCAGAGGGACGCCGGAGAGTGAGCCAATTTTTTTTGAATGAGCTGCAATTGATCGCGTATATATCGCGGATAGGCTTTTCGTATGTGTTCTAGATATTCCTTTGCCACATCTGGTTGTTCAAACTGGTTGGCAACCCTTTTGATATAGGCATTGATGCCTTTCGTTCGATCTCGCAAATGGTTTCGGTTTTGAATCAGCTTTCCTTTGCCATGAGCGATCGTGTGCTTTCCTAAGTATTCCCCTGTTTCAGAATCGTAGATGAAGAGCTCCTGTTCCCTTTGTATGACAATTTGTACTGTTTTTCCAAACGGCATATAGGTTCCGCACGGAACCGTATATCGATTCGATTTGTACAGAATCGTATTGTCCTTTCTAACCGTTCTTGTTATACTGTTTGTGAGGTTTGGGTTTTGGACGTAGGTCACGTCCACTGATAGAGAGATCGGTCGTAAGTGTTGTTTTTCGAGTTCAAACACGTCGACTGGTCTCTTTTTTGTTGTGTTATGAACTCTCCCATTACCTGTTCGCCGTAACCATTCCCATCCTTGTTCATTCCACAGATCGAGATTCGTAAATATCCGATGTTTGGCAAAGTTGTGTTTGATAAATCCTATGACATTCTCAATTTTCCCTTTGCTTTCCGGGTCTGCCTTTCGACATACATGAAGAGTGAGGTTGCGCTGTCTTCGATAGGCTTCAAACTCGGCGGTAAGAATGAGGTCCCCGGCATTTTCACTAACCACAATCAGGTTATCCTGATCATAAACAAGTTCGTTTGGGATTCCACCAAACCATTGGAACGCATTCTCATGAGCTTGAATGACATCTCTCGTTGTAAAAGGACGATCCAGCCACTCCATGTATTTATAACGGCAGTGCGAAAGCACAAAGGCGATAAAATATAAATCGATATCCTTGCCTTGTTGATGTTTTACTTTCACTTTTCCAAAATCGACTTGCGCTTGGTGACCCATTGGTGGATCTGGCACTGCTTGATATTGGCGAATCGAGGGTTCCTTTGGGATTTTCCATTCCTCTCGTAAACTACGTACATAACTCCGAACCGTACTTTCTCCCACGCAAAGGTCAGGATAACGTTCCTCTAACCAGTCTTGTACCTGAGACGCTGATAAATCTGGATGCTTCTGAATCCAATGTAAAATAAGCTCTCGATAAGGGTCTAACTTTTTTCTTCGTTGCTTCGTAGAAGCTAACCATGTTGTCATGTCCTCAGGTGAACGCTTTAAATAGTTATATAATGTCGTTCTGGATATCTTTAATTTTTTAGCGACGGATGTTTTACTAAACCCTTGTTTTAAAAGTTGATAAATTTCCATATACATTTCCCACTTATCCACCTTTCAGTCCCTCCAACAGCTAGATAAAATCTCAACATCTATCATAGCTGTTAGGAGTAAAAT
>NZ_JAGTPT010000047.1:0-2425 GCF_018195675.1 Brevibacillus sp. NL20B1 | reverse complement strand
TGTATTTGGCAAACTAAATGTGCCGAATTCGGAAATGTGAAAATGCCCAATTGATGAGCATGCCATAGAAAGTAAAAAAACCTTGCCAGCGTTCCCTCATCACTCTACTCTCTTGTTTGGCGACATCAGACAGGAGAGGATGAAAGGAATGCTAGCAATGGCTTATGTTCAGTTTATCAAACATTTGAGAGAGAAAGAAGCGCTCTCTATAAATCAAATTGCAAAGAAATTGGGGATTCATTGGCGAACTGCGAAAAAATACGCAGATTGCGACGACTGGAATCAACCAATGAAGTCGGTGTCACGCCGCTATCGAGTGTTGGAGCCCTATCTCGATATTGTCGATGCATGGCTTCTGGAGGATGGGACACGCCCACGGAAACAGCGGCATACAGCGAAACGAATTTATGACCGGCTGGTTGCCGAACACGGCTTTACTGGCAGCGACCGTACCGTAAGGTACTACGTGGCCAAACGTCGCAAGGAATTGAGACAACAAGACAAAATGGCCTACCTGCGGTTGGAGCATCCTGGCGGCGAGGCTCAAGTGGATTTCGGCACAGTCCAGGTCATCCTCAATGGTCGAGAGCAAACCATGAAGCAACTGACGATATCCTTCCCGTACAGCAACGCCGCGTTTGCCATGTTGTTGCCAGCTGAAAACACAGAATGTTTCTTAGAGGGACTGCGGCGCATATTTGAGCGCATCGGCGGGGTTCCAACACGACTATGGTTCGATAATCTATCAGCTGCCGTTGTATCTGTAGGTCCGGAAGGACAGCGGCACCTGACAGACACATTCGAGCGATTTGTATTACATTATCGATTCGAACCCGTTTTTTGTAATCCGGCAAGCGGTCATGAGAAAGGACATGTCGAGAACAAAGTCGGATATACACGACGCAATTGGTGTGTGCCAACACCGAGCGGATCCAGTCTTGAGGAACTGCAAATCCAACTGGATCAACGCGCAGAACAAGACTTAAATCGACTCCACTACGCCAAGGGAGAGTCGATTCGCAAATTGTGGGAGCATGACCAAAGGAAATTGCTTCAATTGCCGATGATGCCCTTTGAGGCGGTTCGTTTGGGGCCAGCACGTGTGAACAATTACGGGGAAATCAAACTGGATGGTACACCTATTCCCCTTACGGGCACACAGCCAGGTCAAACCGTGTTGCTCAAAATTCGATGGGACACAGTCGACGTGTTGGATGCTCAGCAGCGCGTCATAACGACCATAGCCCGCCCTTACATGCAGCAGGGGCAACCCATTGACTGGGTCACCGTGTTGCGAGCTTTTCAGGCCAAACCACGTGCTCTCCCGTACGCTTCGTTGTTCGGCAACCTGCCGATGGCGATACAAAAATGGTTAACGTCAGCAGAAACGGTTGATGAGAAACGCCGCAGGCTTTCCTGGTTGATTCGCCAGCTCAAAAGTGGAGCAACTTTAGAACAACTCGATCACGTATTAGCAGTCCCAACCCCCGATTGGACGGTAATGGAACATCGGTTATATCGGATGCAGCATCCAGACCGTTCGTTTGAGGTCATTACTGATCCTTACACACCAACGGTGTTGTTACAGCAGGAGCCCGATATCTCCCGATATGACCAACTGAAACGGGCGGTGATGACACCGTGAAAGAGGAACTTCGTCGACTATGCAAAGCCTTACGGCTAGGTTATGTGATGGATCACTATGCCTCACAGCCATTTGAGAGCCGGGAACAATTTTTGTTGGCGGTCTTGCGGGCCGAAAAAGAACAACGAGAGCTGGCCAAGGTGCGTCGTCTGTTGAAAAAAGCACGATTTCATCAGATCAAGACACTGGAGAATTACACATTTGAATCGATCACATTTCCACCCAGCCTGACACAGCACGCGTTGTGTTCGCTTGAATTCGTACACAAGCGACAAAACATTTTGATGTTAGGAGGAGTCGGTACAGGGAAAACGCATCTAGCGACGGCACTGGGGGTAGCAGCGTGCCGGGAAGGATACAACGTGCGGTTCTTCCGGGTAGCAGATTTGGTGGCGCAGTTACAGCAACGTCACCACACCGGGACACTTGCACGTTTCAAGAAGGACATGGAACGATGCGACTTGTTGATCCTAGACGAGTTAGGATTTGTTCCGTTTCACCAGGATGGGGCCGAATTATTGTTTCACTTGATTGCAGATTGTTACGAACGAAACAGCATTATTGTGACTTCAAATCTGGAGTTTGGGCAGTGGACTCGGGTGTTCGGAGATAGCCGCCTAACGGCGGCCTTGGTGGATCGCCTCGTACACCATGCTCACATTCTAGCGTTTACTGGCGAGAGTTACCGATTGCGACATGCGCTTTCGGGACCTGAAAACGCGTGGCAAGGTTAGGCACAAAATGGCTGCCAAATTGAGCATTTTCTACTTGCCAAACACA
>NZ_JAGTPT010000046.1:0-2495 GCF_018195675.1 Brevibacillus sp. NL20B1 | reverse complement strand
GATTGCTTGCAGCGATCACGCCGCTGCTCGTCCTCCATAACCGAGCCAAAAACAGGATGACAAATCGTCCAAATATTTATTTTTTGAGTAAAACACATTGATAATTGTGTCATACTTATTATAATGAAAGTAAGGAATAGCGTAACTTAATGCAGGAAGGGGTTTCTTATTATGACAATCAAAATCGGTATTAATGGTTTCGGACGTATCGGACGAATGGTTTTTCGCCGCGCCGTTCAAGACCCCAACATTGAGATCGTTGCGATCAATGCCAGTTATCCCCCTGAAACACTCGCTCATCTGTTGAAATACGACACCATTCACGGGCGTTTTCCTCATAAAGTAGAAGTACAGGACAACAAGATTATCGTAGACGGCAAGCCGACTGTCGTGCTGTCCGACCGCGATCCGCTCAATCTGCCGTGGGGCGAACTGGGCGTGGAGATCGTCGTGGAGGCCACCGGCAAGTTCAAGGACCGCGAAGGCGCCGGCAAGCACCTGAAAAGCGGCGCGAAAAAGGTGGTCATCACTGCACCGGCGAAGGAAGAAGATGTGACCATTGTCATGGGCGTCAACGAAGACATTTACGACCACGAGAAGCATCACATCATCTCCAACGCCTCCTGCACCACCAACTGCCTGGCGCCGGTGGCCAAGGTGCTGCATGAAGCGTTTGGCATCGAACAGGGCCTGATGACGACGGTTCACTCCATCACCAACGACCAGGTAAACATCGACAACCCGCACAAGGACCTGCGCCGCGCACGCGCTGCTGGTGAGTCGATCATTCCGACCACGACCGGTGCCGCCCGTGCCGTGGGCAAGGTGCTGCCGGAGCTGAACGGCAAGTTGAACGGTTTCGCCCTGCGCGTCCCGACGCCGAACGTCTCCGTCGTCGACCTGGTCATCAACACCAAGAAGCCGGTAACCGTGGAAGAGGTAAACCGCGTGCTGCGTGAAGCGAGCGAGGGCAGCATGAAGGGCTACATCGAATTTTGCGATGAACCGCTGGTCTCCAGCGACTTCAATGGCAACGATCACTCGTCCATCATCGACGGCCTCTCCACGATGGTAATGGGCACCAACCAGGTAAAAGTGATCGCCTGGTACGACAACGAGTGGGGCTACTCCTGCCGCGTGGTCGATCTGGTGCGTCACGTGTCCGAGGATGCCAACCGCGCCCGGACAAAAGAGGCGGCAGCCGTAGCCGCAAACTAACCTACCCGTAAACAGACAACAACCCCCCTGGGACCCTTGCGGTGGTCCAGGGGGTTTTTTGCGATTTCGCGTGCCGCGCATATCGGCCAACCAGCAAGCATTCGCAGGCCGGATGCAAACCGCCGCTGGTGAACAACAAATGGGAACTGACATCCTGTGTGTAAGAAATTTTTGCCATAATAAGCAAAAATTATGGATGAAAGTGAAGCGCTGCGGCTCCATACACGTCTGAATATGTGGAGACTGTCAATCAATACACCGCGAGTGAAAGGTGGAAGGTATGGGACAAGGAGGGCAGATCATGTCAAAAAAAATGATGATAGCAGGCTGCACAGGTATTTGTTTACTCCTCACGTCAGTCGCCCATGGCGCTGGTGGAGATGCAGGAAAGGTTTTGCCGCAGACTTCAAATGAAGCGGCAGTTCAGCAACATGCAGAAATGCAATCGGCACGCCAACAGATCACTGCTGAAGCGATTCGGGATAAAATGCTCAATGCCATTGATTATTACACGACCATTCAAGGGACGTACCGGATCATGCAAAAGCCGCTTGGCGTCGATGATGTGGTGGAATTTGACGTATCTGTGGGCGATACACCTGGAAGCTATGTAAAGGTAAAAAGCAACGTGACAGGGAAGCAAAGTGAGCACATCTCAAACGGCGAGACCATGATCCATTTATACGAACAGGAAAAGGCATTTGTCAAACAGCAGAAAATAAAAACGGTGACGAAGGAAAGCAAAATCCAGAAAGGCCCCCGTTACTATATCGATGAAGAGGGAATCCCTGTCTATGAATACAGAAAAGATCCCTCCTATGCACATGAGGCTCACGATGTCATTTTTCCGCAGGCTTACGGCTTTTGGCTTTATCGGCATCCGCACAAAGTGGTGGGAACGGAACCTTATCTGGATCGAACGGCAGTCGTCCTGGTAGGTACGTTAGCCGGTATACTGGCCGAAAAACACCAGGCCAGCAGATTCAAGATGTGGGTTGATCAGGAAACGGGCGTGTTGTTGAAACTGCTTGAGACCGATGATAAAGGTACCGTCTCAAATCAGATCGAAGTGCTTCGGCTGGCCATTGACAAAGAGATTGACACTTCCAAGTTTCAGATCATTGAGCCGAAGGGATGGAAGGATATCAGTCCTGATTTGAGCAAGAAGAGGGAGGTACGAGCGGATTCGAGTGACAAGGAAGCCAAGTAGCGTGAAACGCCCTGTCTTTCGAAGTCGGAAGAAAGAAGAAGACCCCGCCCGGCGCAGTGTCAGGCAC
>NZ_JAGTPT010000045.1:0-6293 GCF_018195675.1 Brevibacillus sp. NL20B1 | reverse complement strand
TCCCTAATGACACGTAAGTTATGCAAGTAACCAAATATCGTTTTCATGCAGGTATGCCAAACAACGGTGTACCTGCTTTTTTTATGCCCAAAAATCAACATACAAGGAGAGGTTGATCAATGAAAGTAGTTGCTTATGTTCGTGTATCGTCGGAGCGTCAAGCAGAAAAGGAATTGTCTATTCCCGCTCAATTGAAAGCCATCCAGCAATATTGTCAGGAGAAAGGCTGGATCATAGTTGGTGAGTACATTGAGAAGGCGAAGTCAGCAAAGACTGATAATCGTCCTGAGTTTCAGAAAATGATCGCATTAGCGAAGAGGCCAAACAGACCTTTTGATGCAATTGTAGTTCACAAGTTTGATCGCTTTTCGCGTAAACGGGATGATCACGTTATCTACAAAGCGTTACTTAACAAGTGCGGCGTTAAGGTGATATCCGTTATCGAACAGACAGAGGCGGAAACTCCACAGGATTTGCTTTTGGAAGGGATGCTTGAGGTAATCAGTGAATTCTACAACGCGAATCTTGCATCTGAGGTCAAAAAGGGAATGACGCAAAACGCGAAGCAAGGATACAACAACGGCGGTACACCTCCCTACGGATACCGTACCGAACATATTGCGTTGGGAGCCAGCAAAACAAAAGCGGTATGGGTACTCGGCCCGCGGGAAGAGATTGATATTGTTCGTTGGATTTTCCATCAGTATGCTTACGAAGGTTCAGGGTACAAGAAAATCGCCAATACACTTAATGAGAAAGGAGTACCCACACAGAAAGGCGGGAAATGGTCGGCAAGCACGATTCGGGCTATTATCTTCAATGAATCGTATATTGGCCGGAAAGTGTGGAACAAACAAGACTATCAAACGAAGGGGAAGAAGTGGAAAGACCGCTCTGAATGGATCGTAACCGAAAATGCACATCCGGCCATCATCACTGAGGAGTTGTTTAATCTATGCCAAAAGAGAGCGAAAGAAAGGAACAACGGCGGGGGTGAAACGCATAAGCCGTTCCAAACGAAGCCTAACTCTCCATTCTGGCTCAGGGGAATCTTTTACTGCGACAAATGCAACTCACGGATGGTCGGCCATTCGACATCGACAACCAGGAAATACGGCGGACAAAAGTATTACATCTGCGGTGGGTATATGCGAAAAGGTAAGGATTTTTGCCCTTACGTTGGTTGGCGGAAAGAACAGATAGAGAAAATCGTTGCTAATAAACTACGAAGTGCATTGCTCCGACTGACTTTTGATGACCAGATTGTAGGGGAGATTCACCAGTACCATAGAGACTCAAATAAACACGTTGTCGCGTCAATAACGGGCTTGGAAACGGAAATTGGTTTTCTGAAGAAGAGGATAGAGCAAATGCGGCAAGAGCTTCAAACAGGAGGTGGAAAAGCGTACTATGAAGATGTCATCACTGAAATGCAGGCAGAGTTGAAAGAGAAGGAAGCTGAGTATGCTCACAAGAAGAATTTATATCAAGAGCTGATACTTCCTGAAACGGCCATAGACTCAATCAAGCATGACATCAGAAACCTGATCAACTTGCTTAATGAAGAGGTGCCGAATCCTCAACTGCTTAATGAGTATTTCGGCAAATTTGTCTCTAGTGTGATTATTCAAAGGGAGACAAAGATGGTGCAGATAACAATGAATCTGAAGTATGGCGAGCAAGTGTTGTATCAGAAGATGATTGTTGCTGATTGGGAACTTGCTAAATAAACAGCAGACTTATTTCAGTTACACAAGAACACATGCAGGGGAAGAGGGGTCATCTTCCTCTGCATGGACATTCTTTAATTGAGTACTACGTGACGAATAAAAGGTTCAACGAAAAGGTTTGACTGTTGCCCCTTGACTAAGGGGGGAATGGCATTGAAAAATCTGAAATGAGTAATCGAACCGGAATGTATAGTAGAATATAACCATATGCTTCAGAGAGTTGGTGGACAGAATGCAACAGTTTCTTGAACAGATAGATAGCGTACGATTGAAAGTTTCAAGTAAAACAGACCCAAAACGTAAATCAGAGCTAGGTCAGTTTATGACGCCGTCTACTATCGCTAGGTTTATGGCTTCCCTTTTTACAAACGTAAACATACAAAATGCTCGACTCCTTGATCCAGGTGCCGGCGTAGGTTCTTTATCGTGTGCCTTTCTTGAACGATGGGCGACCAGAGGATTCACATTTGAAAGTGTTGAAGTGGTGGCCTCTGAACTCGATCACAAGTTACACGACCATTTGTCGGCATCTTTAGGGGTATATAAAGACAAACTACCACTTGATGTCAAAGTTTTGAAAGGAGATTTCATAGAGCAGGCAATTAACATGATTCAAAGTGAGGGGGAAATGCGTTTCACGCATGCAATTCTAAACCCCCCTTACAAGAAGATGAACAGCAATTCCCGCCATCGCCTATTACTTCGTCAAGTCGGAATTGAAACGGTTAATCTATATTCAGCATTTGTAGCCCTAACATTGGCATTGATGGAGCAAGGCGGTCAACTAGTTGCTATTATTCCGCGTAGCTTCTGTAACGGCCCATATTTTCGTCCATTTCGCCAATACATTTTTGAGCGGTCTGCTATTAAACATATTCATCTCTTCGGAGCCCGTAATAAGGCCTTTAAGGATGAAAGTGTACTACAAGAAAATGTAATCATCTTATTGGAGTGTGGAGCACAACAAGGAGAAGTTACAATTTCTACGTCTACAGATGACAGCTTTACTGATTATCAGGCTTATCTTCATCCATTTAACCGAGTTGTTTTACCTAATGATCAAGAGTTCTTTATCCATATTCCTACATCTTTAGAGAGAAATCCTATCGATATCTCATCGAATATTAATTATTCATTGCAAGACTTAGGAATTGATCTTTCCACAGGGCCAGTCGTCGATTTTCGTGTCAAAGAACACTTAAGGGACATGCCCGAGCCTGGAGCCGTTCCCTTACTTTATCCAATGCATTTTGTCGGGCAGTTAACTGAATGGCCTAAACCTGGAATGAAAAAGCCTAATGCTATAATGCTTAATCCTAAAACTGAAAAATGGTTATATAAAAATGGTTTCTATACAGTAGTAAGACGCTTCTCGTCAAAAGAAGAGAAGAGACGTGTTGTAGCTGGTGTAGTCAACCCTGCATATTTTGATTACCCATTGCTCGGTTTTGAGAATCATTTGAATGTCTTCCATTGTAAAAAACAAGGGCTTCCAGAAGAACTTGCCTATGGATTGTTTGTTTACTTAAACTCAACGGTTGTCGATGAATACTTCCGTATCTTTAACGGCCATACACAAGTTAATGCAACCGATTTACGAAATTTAAAATACCCGAGTAGAGAAACACTAATTGAACTTGGTAAATGGGTTAGGGCATATGAAACAATTTCCCAACAGGATATTGACCAAAAGTTGGAGGAAATATTATGAACCATAAGAACATAGAGGATGCTTTAAAAATACTTGTCGCACTGGGACTGCCACGAGCACAACAAAACGAGCGTTCCGCACTCTGTCTACTGGCGTTACTGAACCTGACACCTGATAAGACATGGAAGCAAGCAGATAATCCGTTAATGGGAATTACACCAATTATGAGATTTTGCCGAGAACACTACGATAAGGTGTACGCTCCCAACACGCGTGAAGCTTTTAGGCGACAAACAATGCATCAGTTCGTTGATGCTGGGATAGCACTATATAATCCTGATAAGCCGTCGAGATCTGTAAACAGTCCAAAAGCTGTTTACCAAATTGTGCCGGAAGTGTTATCTCTCCTTAAGACATATGGTACTACTGATTGGGAATCTAATCTCAGTGACTATCTTTCCGTACGCCAAACTTTAGCTGAGAGATATGCAAGGGAGAGAGAGCAGAATCGAGTTCCTGTTCAGATTGCACCTGACAAGGAAATTCATTTAAGTCCAGGCGAACATAGTGAGTTGATAAAAGCGATCATTGAAGAATTTGGCCCACGATTTGTACCTGGTGGAATTTTAATTTATGCAGGTGATACTGGAGACAAGTGGGGCTATTTTGATGAAGCTTTGCTGGCGAGACTTGGTGTAACGGTAGATACACATGGTAAGATGCCAGATGTAGTTCTTTACTATCCCGAACGTAATTGGCTGTTGTTAGTAGAGTCAGTTACTAGTCATGGCCCCGTTGATGGAAAGCGACATGAGGAATTGGCCCGGCTATTCGCAGGGTCTTCCGCTGGTTTGGTGTATGTTACAGCGTTTCCATCACGTGCTGTAATGGCTAGATACCTTCCTGAAATTGCATGGGAAACTGAGGTTTGGGTTGCAGATGCTCCTTCGCATTTAATTCATTTTAACGGTGTTCGTTTCTTGGGGCCATACAATGAAGAATAACAAAAAGAAGCCACTGAATGTACTAGACGACAGTGGCTTCTTATCGTTTACCTTTTTTTGCAAACGTGGTAAAAAAGTAGTGTAAGAACAAGTGGGGGGATGGTGTCTAGTGGACAAAGAACTAGAGGTTGTAAAAAAAGAGTCACAAATTAGTCTGCCATCAAATAGCAATTTAGAGATTAGACAATTTGAAGAAAGTTTATTGGGTTTCCTCGTGAGTAACGGGTTGCCTACTGCATCAGTATTAGTGCCAATCAATCAAAGAATTACAGTGTTCAGAAACATACCAGATGCAATTACACAATTGGATGAAGAACGCAAGAGTCAATCCCTTTATATTTCAAAATTTATTGCGGCTGTAGCTTCAGGTCTATTTGACGCGGCACTTAATTATTTATGGGACGAAACAATTAATGAATTAAGAAACCGGGTAGCTCAATATGACCTATCATATTTTTACGATAATGCAGTTAATAGTCAAGAGAAACGAAAAAGATTAAAAGATGAAAATGATCTTGAAAAAATTGATGACAGTGAACTAATACATGGTGCTAAGGAAATTGGCCTTATTTCTGAACTTGGTTTTAAACATCTTGACTTTATTCGTTATATGAGAAACTGGGCAAGTGCCGCTCATCCTAATCAAAATGAAATAACAGGTCTACAACTAATTGCTTGGTTAGAAACGTGCATTAATGAAGTGATCTCTCTTCCATTGTCCAATATTACTGTTGAAATTAAAAAGCTATTAGCAAATATTAAAACTAACGTGATTACAGAGGAAGAAGCGAGACAAATTTCTACCTTCTTCATTAACTTAACTCAAGAACAAGCAAATACTTTAGCACAGGGGTTATTTGGGATTTATACTAGACAAGACACTACTTCTCAAACACGAGAGAATATACACAGACTGCTTCCTGTTCTGTGGGAATTTGTTGATGAGCCAACTAAACAAATGTTTGGGGTTAGATACGGTAAATTTGTGGCTAACAATGACCAGGAAGAACAAGCTTTAGCAAGAGGCTTTTTACAAGTTGTTAACGGTGAATCGTATATACCAGATAGCCTACGCTCAGCTGAGATAGAGACAGCTCTCGATAATCTGCTAACTGCACATAGGGGTTTAAACAATTTTTATAATGAACCACCGTTTGCACGTGAATTATTCCGCCTTGTTGGACAAACTGGGAATGTGCCTCCACAAATCAATAAAAAATATGTACTTACATTAGTGGAGGTGTTTTTGACAAATGGTAATGGGCCGGCTTGGAATGCTGAACCAATTTACCATGATCTAATTAAGCAGTTCGATTCCACACAAGCCTTGATGGCAGTTCTTTCTTTTAACGAACGAGTAATCTCTAGTAGGTTACAGTTCTCTCTGTGTCAAAGAAAGTATCGAGAACTGCTAGAAATGTTAAGGGTTAAAGTAACATCTAGTGCGGCGGTTGAATTGATAGATGAAATAATAAGTTACAGTGGCCCGTATGATAAAATGAAAGATGACACTAGATTTAACAGGAAAGTCGTCGCCTTGCAGAAAATAATCGGGTAATATTTTCTCGGAGATGCTTATGTGTCGCTATTTTCGGACGGGGGTTCGAATCCCCCCGCCTCCACCATACGCAAAAATAAAAGCACCCTTGAGGTGCTTTTTATTTTTGCGTCAGGCGAGCCGGGATCGGACTCGCAAGTCCGAGCGGACGGAGGGGGCGAAGGCCGAGCGGAGCGAAGCGAAGGGAGGCCGCTCGGAATCCGACCGTTAAACAAGCGAGCGAAGCGAGCAAAGGAAAGGGAGGATTCCGATTATCCCCCGCCCTAATGTGGGTGCTTTTTTGTTATGTACAGGCTGGTGCAGGATTTGAACTTGCAAGTCCGAACGGACGGAGGGGGCGAAGGCCGAGC
>NZ_JAGTPT010000044.1:0-7123 GCF_018195675.1 Brevibacillus sp. NL20B1 | reverse complement strand
TCCGCTCGACTTGCATGTATTAGGCACGCCGCCAGCGTTCGTCCTGAGCCAGGATCAAACTCTCCAATAAAGTTGAGTTGAATCGTTAGCTTTCATTAAAGAGAAAGGAATTGCTAGGCTCGTTCAACGCGTTCGCTGTTCAGTTTTCAAGGAACATGTTACGCCTTTCGCTTCGTCAAGATCAGAAGCGAAGGATTTGAGCGTAACACATCTTTTTCAGCAAATCAACAGTAAGTTTTGCATAACCTCTTAATTTGCTGCCCCATCTCGTAAAGGAGACAGGATTCCATTATAGCAGGCCCCCAGAAAAAATCAACTTGTAATTTCTGGGAATTTGGTGCGGTCGAGAGGACTTGAACCTCCACGGTGTTGCCACCACTAGAACCTGAATCTAGCGCGTCTGCCAATTCCGCCACGACCGCATAAAAATCAGCTATCTCAAGTGTTTTATAATGCAAGGAACAATTTTCCCGGCACAACGTCATTGATTATATAATGCTCAAGGCCATTTGTAAAGTGGTTTTAAAAATTTTTCTTAATCTATGCTTGATCTAAAAATGGACCGTTTATGACACCATCCCATTTTGAATGGTTATTCCGTTAAATCCTGTGTTCTTATTAGTCAGTTGTAGATAAGATGTCACTTTGACAATAACAATAATACGAACCAAATCCTCAAATATATCTGATGGTTTTTGGATTCTCTCCACTGAGTATTAACTGCCACTCTAAACCCGGCACAAAAGAATCTCAACATGCAAAAATCCAAAGAAAGTCGTTCTGAATTATTTGAAGACAGGCTTGTTCCTGAATACTGTGTTGCATCGTAAAAATTAAACAGAAAAAATGGAAAAATAGTTTACATGAAATATTTTGCCATATATACTAATTACTGGTAATAAATTTACCGAAAGGAGATTAGGAAAGTGAAAAAGAAAATCACGTCAATTGTATTGTCGTTAGGTTTGTTAAGTTCTGTTTTGCTCCCTCAACTACCTACAGCAATGGCACAACAAAACTTTGATTACGATTACGATAATAAAGCAATTTATTCAGAATTAACCTCAGAAGAATTAGAAACGTTGCAAGAAGAAGTTGGACTAACAGAAGAAGAAGTTCAAAACATTCCGCCACATATCCTAAAAAACCTCATCAAGCAAAACGCTAAGGTACTCGCATCAAAAACATTTATTCATAAATTCGACGAGGGAAAGAACGATAAAGGTCGCTCAGTTAAATCAAATGATTTGACAGAGTTGAAATTGAACGGTATTGCTTTCGCAGTAAAAAGTGACAGGAAAGGATATAAAAAGTTTTACTTATATGGCAACTTTGAATGGCTTGAATCACCACGTTTTATGCTGACTGATAAAATGACAATTGGCTACCCTGATACTGCAAAGTTCTTTTTGCCAATGAAAAAAGGAAAACCAGAACAACACGAGAATCAATACTGTATTAAAACTATAACTAATCCTAAATGGGATTGCAAAACCTCTACCGAAGCCTCTGATTGGGAACCTGGTATTGGTGTAGCAGCCGAATTTGATCTGCGTATGGGGAATCGCCCACAACACGCAGGTTATATCTCCCAATATGTATATACTGAAGATACTGAAAGTGGTACAATCAATATTAAGTTTGAGTATGGACATAATCGCGTTATAGGGACTGTGGGAGTGTCATATTCACCATTCGGACTATCTATTGCGCCTAGTAACACAACTGATGTCGCAAGCTATGGTATTGAGTTTAAATACTAATCGTAATAGCCCTCCAAATGAGGGCTATTGCTTCTTCAGTGTTGAAAATATATCGGGAGGATCCACATTATGATCGGTAAATTTATCCTGTATGTAATTGGTGTCTTGGCCTGTATGTATCTCCTGTTAATCCTGGTGGGTATCGATTCGTATTTTAATGACGCTCTATTAACCACGATCGGAATTACACAAGCTGTCATAATCGCCCTACTTCTTATGATACTAACAAAAAAAAATTAGTATAATACCAGTTTGTAGGCAAAATGAACGTTACGAGGAGAACATGTTTCATCCGCTCCGCGCTATCCCCGCCGAACACAAGCTTAACGCTTACGTTCGGCGGGGCCCAGTCAATGACCAGCACGGAAGCACCCCTCACGCCCGCTGAAGCATGAACTGCTTGCCGTATTCGCCATGATCGTGCATGGCTGGATGTTCAATTTGAATCGTCGTGTGTGTGATGCCGTATTTCGTCTTCAGGATGTGATTAATGGCCAGAATCACACAGAACGGTTGTATGTTTTCGCGAACAAACACGTGCGCAGTCAGCGAATAATGATCGGTGGAAATCGACCACAGATGCAGTTCATGGACGTCCTCCACCCCTTCCACCTCGCTGATGTCGCGGCGAATGGCGTCCAGATCAAACTTCTCGGGGACCGATTCCATCAGAATCAGATGGGATTCGCGAATGATTTTGGCCCCGCCGGTAAAAATGATCCCCCCGATTACCATGCTGATCAACGGGTCAAAGAAGGAATAGCCTGTCACGTGAATCAGAACGGCAGAAATGATGACCCCAACAGAGCTGAGCAAATCTCCGAAAAAGTGCCAGAGCGCGCTCTTCACATTGAGATTTTCTTCTTCCCTGGTACTCCGGCTTAATACGACGGTCAGCACGATGTTCACGACCAAACCGATGGACGCGATCAAAAGCATCAACTGGAGGTCAACCCCCTGCGGATAAATCATCCGCTTGATGCTCTCGACGATGATCCCGACGGCAATTACGGCCAACGCCAACCCATTCAGAAACGACGCGATGATCTCAAAACGAAGGAAGCCAAACGTGTACTTCTGATTCGGTTTCCGGGCAGCCATGTATATGGCAGCCATGCTCAACCCCAGCGCGATCACATCGGAGATCATGTGGGCCGAATCGGACAGAAGGGCGAGCGAATTGGACATCAGGCCTCCGACAATCTCGACAATCGTAAAAAACATGGTCAGCATCAGGGTGAGCCACAGCGTTTTCTTTGATGTCTGCTGCTCTTTGACGTGGTTCAGGTGATGGTAATCTTCATAATTCATAAGAGCCAGCCTCCACGCAATCGAATTTTTATAAATACTATAAGATAATAACTATTTTAATTATAACCGTTTATTCCCCGCTCCTCAAATGAACGTTTTATGGATCATACAAGTAATATTCATTCGCAACGAGTGTGGGAAGCCCAAAACAAAAAGGGCCTTCCGCCGCTGCTTTTCATGCAGGTAAAGCCCCCTTTCCGTATATCTGGATGATTTGAGCAATGCGTCATCCAAGGTTTCCAGACGAGTTTCCATATGGCAGCATAACGCCTAACGAATTATACCAATGAAAAATCCCCCAGGCCTCCTGTCGTCTGTGCTATATTTTTCAAAAAACCCAAATCGGAGGCATTCACATGATCGATTTCGAGTGGTATCGGAGCTTTGTCTTCATCTATCGGCACAATTCGGTGTCCGAAGCTGCCAAATCCCGTTTCATGACTCAGCCGGCGATGAGCCAGCATCTGGCCTCCTTGGAGGCTGAGATCGGCGAGCCGCTGTTTGTCCGGACGGCCCGGAAAATGATCCCGACGGAGCGAGGGAAGTTGCTGTATACCGAGGTAGCTCCGCTCGTCGAAGCGCTGGAGCAGTTGAGCGCAGATCTGAAAACGTCTTCCCAACCGAGCCTGAAATGGATCAAAATCGGCTCGGCGCCGGAGTTCTACCAGGAAAAAATCCTCCCCTTGCTGCCGAAATTCGGTACCTGCTCGATTTCCTATTTCGGAACCGCGGAGGAACTGCTCGGCATCCTGGAAGAGGACAAGGCGGATATCATCATTACCTCAAAGAAATTCCTGAAACCGGGAGTCGAGTACGAGAAGCTGTGGGAAGAGGAGTTGGCCATAATCGCACCGGCTCACTGGGAGGTTCCCGATGCCGTGAGCTTGAAAGCCAAAGAACGCTGGCTCACCGAACAGACGTGGATTGCGTACGGACCGGAACTGCCCATAATCCGGAGGTTGTGGCGGGAACGTTTCAAGAAGCGTCCTATGCTGTCCACCCCTTACATCATTCCGAATCTGCATATGATTCTCCGTCTGGTCACGTCAGGCGCGGGCCTGAGCGTGGTTCCAACCTATCTGCTGGATACGGCGAAAGAAGGTGAGGTTCAAGTCGTTTACGCGGACTTGTCGGTACGAAACGAGCTGTTCTTCGCGTACAAAAGCAAACACAAGTACATACCGGAAATTCAACAAATCAAGAAGGTCATTCGCGAGCACATCTGAGGACCAGAGGCCAGTTTTCATCGGCGTCTGGTCTTTTTTTGCCCGCTGAATCCATAAATTTTCTTATGAATACACGCAAATTTCATAATTTGTTTTATAAAAAGTTCAGGCGTAGAATTGGGGGGCAATCAAAAATAACCCTTCAGGAGGTTTGAAACGATGTCAAAAAACGTGCTCATGGTGGTCACGAGCCACTCCCATATTGACGATGGTAAAACGACAGGAATCTGGCTGTCGGAATTTGCGGAAGCATATACGCTGTTCAACGAGCAAGGTTGGGACGTGGTCGTAGCCAGCCCGCTCGGCGGAAAAGCACCAGTGGACCCCGCCAGTCTAGGTGAGGAAATGGACCCGTCGTTTGCAGAAGCAGCGAAGAGACTGGAAAACACCATGAAGCTGAACGATCTGTCTCATGAACGTTTTGACGCGATTTTCTTGCCAGGCGGGCACGGCGCGATGTACGACCTCCCGACCGACCAAAAGCTCCAATCACTGCTGCGCGATTTCTACGAGTCCGGCAAAGTGGTCGCCGCTGTCTGTCACGGCCCGGCCGCCCTGGTCGGTACGGTCTTGTCGGACGGAAGTCCACTGGTCGCCGGAAAACGCGTGAACGCATTCACTGACCGGGAAGAGGAGGAGACAGGTCTGGCATCCCATCTCCCGTTCCTGCTGGAACGTCGGCTTCGCGAGCTGGGGGCGATCTTCGTTGCCGCTCCGAACTGGACTGCCCACTATGAAGCTGACGGCAATCTGATTACCGGCCAAAATCCGCAATCGACAATCGCAGTCACGAATGCCGTGATTGACCATCTTCGAAGAGGAGGGACCTCATCTTGAATTCCGATAGCATGCCATACACAGGTACGACCACTGCGCGCCGCAATTCCGCGATTGCCATTTACGCGCTGACGCTCGGTGCTTTCGCCATCGGAATGACCGAATTCATTATCATGGGCCTGCTGCCGGAAGTGGCGGAAAGCCTGAGTGTCTCGATTCCGGAGGCGGGGCTTCTCATCACGGGGTATGCGCTCGGGGTAGCGCTCGGCGCACCGTTCATCACGGTCGCTACGCATAAGATGCCGCGCAAGGCGCTCCTTCTGCTCTTGATGGGAATTTTCATCGTGGGCAATGCCCTCGCGGCTCTCGCCCCTTCCTATGGCGTGCTCATGTTCGCCCGCATCGTCGCAGCGCTGACACACGGCTCCTTCTTCGGCGTTGGCTCCGTAGTCGCCGCGGAGCTTGTGCCGAAAGAGAAGCGGGCCGGAGCCATCGCCCTGATGTTTACCGGCCTTACGCTCGCGAACATCCTCGGCGTGCCGATTGGTACGTTTATCGGCCAGGAATTCGGCTGGCGATCGACATTCTGGGCGATTACGGCTATCGGGAGCCTGGCGCTGATCGGCGTGATCGTACTCGTCCCGCGGATTCAAGCCTCTCCCTCCCGATTGAGTCGGGAATTTGGGGTGCTGCTGCGTCCCGAGGTACTAGTCGCGCTTCTCATGACAACCTTCGGCTTCGCCGGCGTATTCACAGCGTTTACCTATATCAAGCCGATTCTGGTGGATATCAGCGGTTTCCCTGTTGACTCAATCTCGTACATTCTGGTTCTGTTCGGGATCGGCATTACCATTGGCAACATCTACGGCGGCAAATTGGCCGACCGCAGTCTGCTGCCTTCGCTGATCGGTATTCTCGTGTTATTGGCTGTGGTGCTGGCCCTGCTGGGTGTCGTGGCTCAATGGAAACTCGCAACCCTGATCTTCGTCTTCCTTCTCGGCGTGGCCGCTTTCGGCACGGTGCCGGGTTTGCAGCTGCACATGTTGAACACTGCAAAGGAAGCGCCAACCCTGGCTTCAACGCTGAACATAGCGGCGTTTAACCTGGGGAACGCCCTCGGCGCTTATCTGGGCGGAATCGTCATCGACTACGGCATCGGCGGCGGGCTGAAAGCCGTCCCGTTGGCAGCCTCTCTGGTTACCATCGTGGGCATTCTTTTCACCTTGTGGGGATATCGACAAAGCCGCCGGGAACGCCATGCATGAATGCAGTGTCGTGTACAGTTCTTAGTGCTGGCTGCAACGGTACGTGGCAGGGCCGTCCTTTAGGGGATGGCCCTGCTCCAAACCGATCTGAACAAAAACCTAGCGAAACGTGTTCATCATCCTTGGGATATTCTTCATAGAAAGGAGTAAGGCCGTATCCAGGAACATGGCGTCAGGCCGTTTTGGTTCGGCGCTTGCTCCAGGGAGTCAAATTGGAGGTACAGGTCACGAGGAAGAAGATGGTTCCTTCATCGAATGATAGATGAGCTGTACAACGCCAGAGGAGAATGTTCTCGTTTGAACCAACTTTACATTCACCCTCTGCTTGATATCAATAAACAATGGTTTGCCCTCACCTAAAATAACCGGATGGACCGATAGTCTAAATTCGTCAACAAGCCCCAAGTTCATAAAAGTGGTAATAAGATCTGCTCCTCCATACAGCCAAATGTCTTTGCCAGGCAGATTCTTTATGTTGTTTACTTCCTCAAGGATATTGCTGTTTATATATTTGACTTTATCATCTGTTCCTTTTTGCGTTCGGGAAAACACATATTTCTCTTTGCTATGAATAAGTTCCCACATTTCTTTGTCGGTATCAGACAGATCCATTTCATGCATGCCTTGAGCAAATTGCCCCCAGATCTCATAGCTCTTTCTCCCGTAAAAAATCGTATCGATCTGATGCAAGAAATCCGTAAACCCCATCTCAGGGTCCATGATGCACCAATCCACTTCTCCATTTTTCCCTTCGATAAAACCGTCTAGCGTAACAGCCAAA
>NZ_JAGTPT010000043.1:0-8202 GCF_018195675.1 Brevibacillus sp. NL20B1 | reverse complement strand
TGCTGCTGCCTCTCGGTATTCCCATACCTATCATGGAAAAATGTCTGGTACATTTGACAAATTGAAGGCAGACATCTTTGACTTAATTGTAAATGAAAGAATCCCAGTAATGATCCACGTACCTAATCATCTTGTTGTTGCAAAAGGATTTAAAGGGACGCTCTCAGTTGACGTAGACGGCTCTCCATACTACAGCCAAATCACTCCAGAGATGATTTTGGTTAACGACCCAGGTAGCAGTTCTAACCAAACGTTGCAGGACGTTATTAACCAACGAGGGGCAGTGGATTATTACACTTACTACACGGACTAAGTCTAAATGTATAAGTCTCCCTAATAAGACGGGAGACTCTTCTTTGTTGACATACGCTGGCTGGAGTACCAGTGTCCTTAGGCAATATCATTAACCCCTTGTATGCCTTCGAGAGCTTGCTCCAAGTGGAAGCTTGTAAAAACTTACACCCCTTAGTCATGGGAAGCCCCTCGGGAAACCGATGATGACGTGAAGGGGTGTGTTGTGTGCAGGAAACGTGACTTGTCCGGGCCGGCGGCTGACGAAGCGTCTGCCTATGGCTGTCGGACATGCGCGTCAGTTTTCTTGGCTTGTGGAATCAGCCGGAACATGTACACGTAGAGCAGCGCACTCACCAGCGTGAGCCCGAGAATGACCGCGAAAACGCCGACGGGGGAGAGTCGCTCTGACAAGCCGATGGTCAGCGGCGCGAGGAACCGGCCGATCGAAAACTGCAGCGAGGACGCCCCCATGTACTGGCCGCGTGCGTCCTCCGGCGCGTATTTGCTGATGAAGCTTTGGGCCACGGGGGTGCGAATCAGTTCGCCCAGCGTCATGATGACGATGCAGCCGAACAACAACCAGATGTTGACCGTAAAGCCCATCAGGAACAGGCCGAGACCGCACAGAACGGACGACAGCACGAGACTGTTGCGGTCGCTCCAGTTTTCAAACCGGCGCGTGACCGGTAGCGTGAACAGCACGACCAACAAGCCGTTCAAGCCGATCAGCCAGCCGAACGCGGAGGTGCCCCCAATCGAAAACGACCAGTCACCCCACCAGACGAGCGGCTGGATGGGCACGTGTTCCTTGACGTACAGCGCCATGAACAAATCGAGCTGCATGAAGGCGATCGCGATCAGGACACCCGCTCCGATGTAGATGGCAAACGGCTTGTCGCGAAAAATCACGACATAGCTTTGGAACTGCTCCTTCAATGAGAACGCTTGGCGAGCACTTCCTGCCTGGTGCGACGGCAGTGTCTCCTTGATCCAGACGTATATCGCAAGGCCGAACAACAGTTCGACGATCATGCAGATAAGCAGCAGTTCAAACCGGTGGTGCACGAAAAAGAAGGAGCCAAGAACAGGCCCGGCAACGACGCCAATGTTCATCGCGGTGTAAAAGGTGGCAAATATCAGGCGCCGATCCTCTTCCGATGTCAGGTCGGCCACCATCGCCGAACTGGCCGGCCAGTACAGGGAGCCGGCAATCCCGATGCCGATAAAGGCGATGTAATCAACCCAGGGCGAGGGAGAAAAGGCAAACAGCCCGAACATCGTCGAAGACAACGCGATGGACATCAGCATCGTCGTACGTCGGCCGATCCGGTCGGCCAGGTATCCTCCGGCCAGGTTGGCGAACATCCCCAGCAGCGGAGGTACGGTCAGCAGCAGTCCAGCCTCCTTTTTGCCGAACGCGTCGCTGAAATGAATCGCCATAAAGGGAAAGTACATCCAGAAAAACGTATGCGTAATCAGCTCGCCGAAAAGCCTGATTTTCAAATTTAGGTCCCAAGAACGCCAATGCATGACAAGAATCCCTCCGATTTCTCGATGGTTTGCTGTCTGCAGGCGCCCTTCCCACGGCGTTTTCCATCCGCGCGCAAATGCAAAAGGAGGAACGAAAAAAAGCGCAATCGGGAGAAGCGAGACCTCTACCTCTTCCGCATGCGCTTGCTCGACAAGGTCGGGATACGGGCACGGGGAAACGGACGAGTGCGAAAACGGCGCGTTTTCACCTGCCCATGCCAGGAAGCCAATGGTGACAGCTGTCCGGCCCGGCCCCTTATCGAAAAGGACGGAAGTGGTTCAGGCGTCCTGCAGCTTTCTTGCAAGACAGGGATGTGAAAGGGGCGGAGACCCCTCGCACAAGGTCCCCGTCCTATGCCAGAAAAACTGCAGCAATCGCCATGAACCAACACTCCCATCCTTTGACTGTTCATTCAAAAGATTTGTACAGATAAACACTCTTTGATGACTAGAATACTCCATAGATGTGAAAACATGCAAGAAAAATTTTTTATCCACCAGCGGTTCCGCTGTTCGCCGATTGTGTGCGGGTGGGCGTTCCGAATACCGGTAATGAGCAGTCTCATAATTGAAAAGTATCTGTCCATTCGGTAAAATAATTTTTATCTATTGCACCCTGGGGAGGAGTTAGGATGTTGGATCCACGCATCGGCAAGCTGGCGGAAACTCTGCTGAATCACTCCGTTCGTTTGCAGGCACAGGAATGTTTGTTGATTGAAGTACGCGGAGAAGGACAGGCGCTTGCCAAGGAACTGATCAGGCAGGCGTACGCCAGGGGAGCGTATCCGTTTGTGCGGTTCATCAATCCGGCCATACAGCGTGAATTGATGATGGGCGCTGACGAAAGGCGGGCGTCCTACCAGCTCAAGTGGGAACAGGCGATGTTTCAAGACATCCAGGCGTTTATCGTGATCAACGGGCCCACCAACACCAGCGAGGCAGCCGACGTGCCCATCGAGCGCAGCCGTGCCCATCAGGCGGTGATGCAGCCCCTTTCCGACTACATCATCACCCAGATGCGCTGGGCGCTGCTCAACTACCCGACGCCGGCGATGGCCCAAAGCGCCAACATGTCCACCGAGGCGTTCGCAGACTTTTACTTCGACGTCTGCTCACTGGACTATCAGAAGATGCACGAGGCGTTTTTGCCGCTGAAAGCACTGATGGAGCGGACGGACAACGTGCGCCTGGTCGGGCCGGGTACCGACCTGACCTTTTCCATCAAAGGCATGCCCAGCGTGATTTGTTCCGGCGAGGCGAACATTCCGGATGGAGAGATATATACGGCGCCGGTGCGTGACTCTGTTAACGGCACGATTACGTTCAACACGGCCACCACGTATCAGGGTACCCGGTTTGAAAACGTGCGGCTCACGTTTGAAAACGGCAAGATTGTAGAGGCGACAGCCAACAACACCCAGAAGCTGAACGAGATTCTCGACAGCGATGAAGGAGCCCGCTACATCGGCGAGTTTGCCATCGGCGTCAACCCGTACATCCTGCACCCGATGAACGACATTTTGTTTGATGAAAAAATCGCCGGCAGCTTTCACTTCACTCCCGGGCGCGCCCTAGAAAATGCGGACAACGGCAACCGCAGCCAGGTGCACTGGGACATGGTAAATATCCAACGTCCGGAGTACGGCGGCGGCGAAATCTGGTTTGACGACGTGCTGATCCGCAAAGACGGCCTGTTCGTCCTGCCGGAGCTGGAGGCGCTCAATCCGGACAAGTTGAAAGGCTGAACAACTGAAATTGGATGTCTGGCCCGTTTATCCAAGCGGGTCTTTTTTTGTCGCAGCGGTCATTACCGGGAAAGATAGTAAAATATTTACAGTAAATTGAATCTTGTGATAATCTATATAAAAAAGTTAAAAAGGATAAACAACTTTCGTAGGGGGCTTCTGCTATGGTAGAGGACGTTCGAGAGATGCTTCTGAGGTATCGACTCCAGGAGAACATCACGCTCAGTGAGTTGGCGGAGCGGACAGGTGTCAGCAAAAGCGTCCTGTCACGGATCGAATCCGGGGAAACGAAACGGCCCGGATTTGCCACCTGCAAAAAAATATCGCAGGCGCTGCAGATTCCCTACGCATCGCTAATCAGCGCGTACCTGGACATGACCGAACAGGCTGAAATGCTGAAGTTTCTGCTGGAAGAGGCTGTTTCCCTGAATAATAGGTCGCTGGTTCGGAAAGCGGCGCAAAAGTTGCTGGAGACCCCTAAATTGGACCCCTTTCTTGCCCTGGATACGTTGCTGCATGTCGCAAAAGAAAAAGAAGAGGCGGAAATCAAACTGGCCCTGTATGACGTATTGATAGACTATACCAGAAGACGCGGCATTCCTTACTACCTGGCAAAAGGGTTACTGGAACGGTATGAAATCGAACGCGACCACTTTACCCAATTCGAGGAGATTTACCGAAGAGGAAAGGAACTGCTGCATTACATCGAATACCTGCACCCGATGGAGCGAATCACAGCCTATTATCGTTTGGGCGTACATGCGTACATTCTGGATTACTATCAGGAATGCATTGATCTGTGCAGCAAGGGGATTCGTGAAGACCAAACCGACAACAAACATAAAGCCTCCGCTCTGATTGCCATAGTCAACGCGTATCTGCGCCTGGACGATCTCATTTTGGCCGAGCTTTACCTGAAAAAGTATGAAAAAAGCGAATATGCGGACTACCGCAAACACCACCTCCGGGCACTGCTGTATGCAAAGAAAAGGGAATATGACGAAGCAATTCGTCTCTATAAAGAATGTCTTAATGAAGCTAAGCAGGATGCTCGAATTTCAATTGTCAGTGATCTTCTGGAAGTATATCTGGAAACCGGAAGAAATGACTTGATCAACGAGTTGATTGATTCTGAAGATCATTTTTTACCTGTTGACTGTCATCCACACAGGATCAAAAATGCCGCTATATATTACCAACGAAAGAGCATGTGCCAGTTCTCAATGGGACAGATTGACGAGGCGAACGACAGTCTTCTGAAAAGTATTGAATACTATCGGCAGCTTGGCGATTCTGAAAAGGTGATCGAGTGTTTCGGCCTGCTCGTAAAGCACCATCGACTAAGCAGCAGAAAATTGTCAAACAAGCATATGGAAATAATTGAAAAAATATGCTATATTAATGAAATAATGGCATAAGGAGGTGTGTTCCTGTGAAAACTTTGCTGTCGCTGCTTGCGTTTGCATTCCTCTTCACCGCAACCGCTGTCCCCGCAGCTCTGCCACATCAAAATGGACAAGGTTCTATTGTCGTAACGGGTGCTGACCCGGACTGGGACTAAATCAATTGAGGATCTGAAATCAGCTTCCCCCACATTGAGATGCACACTCTCAATATGGGGGTAATTTTTTTTGGCAAAGATCATGAGCGTGCGCGGAACAATTCCTGATAAGCACAGTTTAACTACTTTCTAAACAAATATGTTTACAAACACCCTTACCGCATATTATACTTATCATACAGAAAAGTATGGTAAGTGAGGTGGATGTAGCCATGATCCGTTTGGGATGGAAACGTCGGCTGCATGTGATGTTTGCCGGGAAACTGCTGGGACGGGAATTGTACGCGGATGAGGGGTATGTGACACAACTGCTGGAGATGGGCCAGCAGGAAGCGATCGCAGAGTTTGACCGCGACTTGCAGGCGGTGATTGTTCGCCCCTGACACGGTTCGAGGTCGTTCCCTCTTTTCACGGCAGAGGGAGCGCTGGCACAGCAGCCTGCTTTTTCAGTACAATGGGGAGAAAAGCGTGAAACAGAGGGATTAACGTGAGTCGCAAGGGATGGTTAGAATACGTCGTGACACAGGAGGATGCGGGGCTAACCGTCGAGCAGATTGCCCGGCAAAAACTGAGCGTATCGGGGCGAATGCTGCAGCGGTTGACGCGGAGCAAAGGGATATTGCTGAACCGCAAGTCTCCATTTTTGCAGCGGCAGGTAAAGGCCGGCGACAAGATAGCGGTACGGGTGCAAGACAACAGACTGGGGCAGGATAAGGGGCCGGCGATGAAGGCATCTTCCCTTCCGATGCCACCTGTTGTGCAGGTAGATGTGCTGTTTGAAGACGATCACCTCTTGGTCGTATGCAAACCGGCGGGGATGATGGTTCACCCGACCCGCCGAGAGCAAGGAAACACGCTGGTGCACATTCTGGCCGATCAGTACCGGTACAAGGGAGAGAACATCCAAATCCATACGGTACATCGTCTGGACAAGGAAACGTCCGGTGTCATTTTGCTCGCCAAAAGCAGCTACGGTCATCTACTGGCTGACCGGCTGCTGCGGGAAGGGAGCATCAAGCGGGAGTACCTGGCTGTCGCCTCCGGTGTGGTGGAGAACGATGCAGACACGATTCATGCCCCGATCGGCCGCGACCCGCGCCACCCGACCAGACGGCGTGTCATGGACAGCGGTGATCCGGCTGTCACCCACTATGAAGTGATTGCCCGGTCAGAGGAGGCCACATTGGTGCGTGTATGGCTGGAGACGGGACGCACGCACCAGATACGCGTCCACTTTCAGCACATCGGACATCCCCTGGTGGGCGATGCCATGTACGGAGGAAACAGTGGGCTCATACGGCGGCAGGCCCTGCACGCCTGGAGGCTTTCGTTTGTGCATCCGGTGAGCGGCGAAGAGATTGTGTGCACTGCCCCCATGCCGGAAGACATGACAAGCCTGATCACCCGGCTCCGGTTGTAGGCTGGGGACCCGCACCCGTCGGGAAAGCTGGGACACGTAAGTCCGGCAGCTTTCCCGGTTGTATGACAAGGCTTCATTGTACAAGAAAGTCCTGGACCTTCACATCTTCGTTGGGCAAATGGATGACCTGTTCGATCTTAAACGATTTGCCATCAATAATTGCCATTTGTCCTCCGATTTGAGGGTGATTCTCTGTTTGAGACAATACATACAACCTGCCATGTTTCATCTGGGCAGTCATATAAGGCACCTCAAATGTGACGTTCTTCTTGATGGAAAATTGATCGTCCAGGACGAACAGACCAGTATTGCCGCTAGAGGTGATATAGGTGATGTAAATGGTATTCGGATCAACCAAGAATATTTTGTCTGCTTCCGCTGCCTCGTCAGGATAGGCGATATGGGAGATTTCTCCGGTATCTGCATGAATGCGGGTCAGACTGCCATCGGTGTTTAGCAGCAAGTAATCATGTACCTTCAGCATCTCTGTAGCGCCATCCTTCACCTGATAACTGCGGATAACGTTTCCGTCCTTTCTGTTAATGACATGGACCTCGTTTACTTCTTTTTCGGCGTTGTAGTTTAACACGTATATACGGGATTCATCATACGTGGCGCTGCTTAGATACGATGGCAGGCGGATGCTTGATTGCGTGCCGAAGATTGAGTCAGTGATGTACAGTGTATTCTCCTGGAGGCTGGTGTTCAGGCTTTCGATTCGGATGTGTTTATCCCGGATCATAAACGTATAGGGGGCGGCTAAGGCGTGTTCCGTTTTGTGAAAGTCATCGTCGATCGTGTAATACTTTGACATGTGTTCTGCAGGCAGGATCAGATTGTTATTGGTGTCTTTGATGAGATAAGGGGTGTCACTGAATGAATAGGTAACCTTCTCAAATGATTGACCGTCATTTGTGGCCACAATATAGGTGCGGCCCATAAACGGGTGTGAATACAAAAACAGGTATTTGTATTCGCTCGCTTTTTTGCTCACCGAAGTGGGCTCTTGAAACGAAAGTATTGCCGCGATGACCAGAACCGCGAGAGAGAAACATCCCCCGAAGAAGAAAAATCCCCAGATGATCCTTTTCAGATTGTTCGCAACCATTAGTTTTCACCTACAGTAAGGAATTTATCGATTTTCGATGCTGAAACCTTAAAAGGGAAGAGTGTGCGCGAACCACACTCTCCCAGTTCCATTAATATTCAACGGTGAGCTTCGACTCGGCAATATCTGCTGGCGTTACGATAAATCCTCCATCGGCATCTACGTCAAAGCCTTGTTCATACCATGCTTTCCACACTAGTTGCGAGCAATAAAAGCCTTTTGTAAAATGTTTTTCAACATTTAGTTTGTATGGTTTGCCTAGCTGGCTGTAAGCGTATTTCTGAGCGTTAACGTAATCTTCTTCATCCGCTCCCTTGACATAATACTTATAGGCAGTCTTGAACCTTTTTCCCCAGTTGTTTTTATACACCCTTACTCCATCATCGGGCCAAGCTTCCACAATGTAATCGTTGTTTTTCCTTACGATCGCAGCGTGGCCATGATTCCAGCCTGAGGTCCTGTTATCAAATGTAATCAAGATATCCCCTACTGTCCCCATTTTGCCGTTGGAGCTTCGTGATTTTTTTGTGTTTTGCTCTTCTAC
>NZ_JAGTPT010000042.1:0-15126 GCF_018195675.1 Brevibacillus sp. NL20B1 | reverse complement strand
GGGATGATTGAGCGGCGTTCCAGAGATCCTGATCAATAATGGCTGGATGACTCTTCTCTGTAACAATCCACTTACCTTGATCATTTGGACGACCGTCAGACCTCTTATTCCACACGCGACGACCGAGATACGCTTCATTGCTGAGAATGGAAAGTACGGTTGAAGGGCTCCACTTTTTTTCTTGTGGTTGCGATCGCTGATTCAACAGACGTGCAATTTTCTTGCCTCCCATGCCCTCTGCGGCCATGCTGAATATTTGTTTAACAGTCTGCACCTCATGTTCTGGCCCAAGTTCGTATGTCACTCTGTTACCAATCTTACACAAACGATAACCATAGGGGGCACGCCCACCGCAGTGAAAACCTTGCAATGCGTTTTCTCGTAGACCCTTCAGTGTTTCATGCTTCAGGTTGACGTTATAAAACTCGCTGATAACCTCCAGCATTCCTTCAAGCAAGACGCCATGTGGGGTTTCCGAGTCAGTTGGTTCGGTTGCGGAAAGCACAACAATACCCTGCTTTTTTAGCAGGGCTTTGTAGATAATATGATCTTCACGTCTTCGGCAGAAGCGGTCAAACTTGTGCACGAGAATCGCGTCGAACGGTTTGTCAGGCTTTTGAGCCAAAGCAATCATTCTTTGAAAAGCAGGGCGATCCGCCGTCTTCGCCGATTTTGCTTCGTCAACGAATTCTTCAACGATATTCCATCCTTTTGCATCAGCATAGGCCTTCAACGCCTCTCTCTGTGCCGGAATGGACAATTCACGGTTTGCCTGTTGTTCTGATGAAACTCTTAAATACGTGGCAACATTCATATTGACCACTCCTTCCGGTATTCTTTCATCCGTTGATTAAATGAGATTGCAAGAGATACGTCACTATACAAGCTTATGTCTTCACCTCCTCTCTGCTGTTCAACGCCTCTCACCGTTGATTTTTCGCTGTAAATAAAAAAGCACTCATCACATTGGTTAATGTGACAAGTGCGATAGATAGTATCATCTAGCATTCAGTAATCTCTATTAAATGTTTGTACTTTGGTCTACATCAAAGAGCGGTTTAACCTTAGAGCCTCAAGGATTTTACTGCTCTCGGTCGTGTATACACCTATTGCAAGACAATCAATGTACTACTCTGTTGATACCCTTGTACTGGTTGTTTGTACAAATGAATAGCGTTTACCTCCTCCTCGTTAACTCCGAGATACCAAAGGATCGGCAAATAAACCCTAGCCATGTTATCGATGTCCATACCCGCAACCTTTCCACCGATGAACGTCATATTCACTTGAAGGGGGCCGCCAACTCCTGAAAGTTGCATTCCATCGTTCTGTAGGGACTCCGCCACGTCTTTTTGCAAATCCCAATTGTATGGCTCCCAACGTGTGTCATTGTCGAAGTCGATTAAAAGCGGCTCTTCCTTCGGGACAATATAAATAGGAACATCAAAAAAACTAACCACAGGTGAACCTGTATTTGCACTCAATGGATAAATCCTAACTGACAGATTATCCAAAGGTTGCGTAGAACGACTTTGAACATTTTGGGGCCCTGCGTTTGTGATGCAACATTCATAAATACTGCGGTCATTCCCGATAATCTCTTTGTTGATTCCATCAACAACCGATTTCATTACTTCGATTAATGGCAACTCCTTCTTCGGCCTTCTGGAAACAACATCAATTTCAACACGATACCTTTCAGCAGGAAGCGGGGGAAGCATACCCATCCTCTTCAATTCCGCACGTAACAGCATTGCGACCTTTGCCTGAAAATCCATCATTTGAATGGATTGTAGAATCCCTTCTTCCTTTGTTGAATCGTATTCAATCGACTGAGAATGAGGCTCCCCCAAAATCTCTATTGTAGATGATCCATCATGAAGAACATCAACCATTTCAGTTGCCACCTTTACTTTCAACTTCCTCCATGTTGTCGTCATATTTCCATATACCCCTTTTTAGATTTCATAACATCGGTTTCGACTTGATGAAGAATTAAATGGGTCGGGCGTAACACAATTCGTTCAACGACTTTTGCATTTGAATTCGGTTGATATGTACCTACATCACCCGTGTATATCCCTTTCTCAAACCAACACCTAACTGGAATAAATAAACCATCCTTTATCAAAGAAATAACCGTTCTCGATATCACTGTGGTCGAACCTTTTAACGCATAACAGAAGCCTGGATTAAGATCAACTTTACCTTGCTGATCGATCTGCACGATTCTCGGATCGATTCCCCCGTAAAATTCAAGCCAACAATATGCGTACAGTAGCAAAATTGTTTTCAGCTTAGTGATTGTCCACTGACGTTTGGCAAGGGTTGTGTCAGCCAGCATTTTTTCTGTTAATACTGTTTTTGGCACCATAATGTAGCCTTTGTTATGTGCTTTTAACTCATCAAAATCAAAGTTCAGTTCATGACAAGAATAGAATTTTTGTTGACCATAGTGGTAATCTGGAGCGACAAGAATAGTGGAGCGGAACCACTGCTGTTTTCCACTAACACGTTTAATAAAACCTTCTCGCTCAAGCCAGGCTAATGCATTCTGAACCTTCCTTGAATACTTCGGTCTATGTGCAGTTGGCAAATTATACTTCAGATCCTTGTGAATTGTATCAATGCATCGATATGTCTTTTTGGATGTGTAGTCAAAATGTTTACACAAATATAGATAGATAACAAAAGCGTCACGGTCTTTAAAATCACCATATACCTCGCTTAATATCTGTCTTTGAAAAGGGAACCATGATGGAGAAAGAATAAACTTATTCCTCGCACCGGTGTTTCTGAAATAGCTCTGAAAGTTAGGTATCTGCACAGCAACTTCCTCCAGTCAATTCCTATACTTTAATTTAAACAGAACAGACTCAACATGACCACATCAGGCCTACTAGTCGTTATGGGAATGGGAGCCAGTTACCTTATAACGACTCCCATACCACCAATTCTTCTTATACCCACCCCTTTTCTTTGAAACTAAGATACTCTGAACCTGTCATATGAAGAATATCCAAAATCGATATGCCACACACATCCCCGGCCTCAGTAATTGTTTTAGCCACTGAGATTTGCTCAGTAGTAGGATTAAGGTCGCCCTCCTTTAGGATGTGTACCAGTATCCCTGAAGCGGCGTTCCGCAATATTAGTTCGCGGAAGATAAATCGCTGGCAAGTGGGGATGTCGGCCATCACTTTCTCATCAATAGTAGTTAGGCTCAGGACATGATTCTTAGTCGTTAATGCCAGCAGTACCACTTGTCCATCGCCGACCATCTCAAACTTTTCCTTGCAATACTGGTAGGCATCTCTAGGCATGCGGATAACGAACCTATCCTGCCTGCCGGGGTTAGAAAGTAAATGTGCTAGTTTCAGGGTAGCATGAAGCTGTTTTCCTTCCGCAGATGAACTGACTATTTCAGATAAATCCTCTTGAGATAGCCCTTTAAGTTGATTCGGGTGATCAAAGTGATGTAACAATGCTTGAATCGTCAACAAGTCGCTCTCCCGTAGTATGTGGGAGCTTACTAGGTTTTTGATGAGTTTCGCCATGCTTTCCGCCTCCTGACTAGATTTACATAAATCCCTGCTCAGCTAAAGAGCAGTACGAATTCATGCCGCAAACAATTGAATCGAGAACTTCCACGCCAATGATTTCTCCTACTTTCTTGAGAGTATTGCTTATGGTTATATCTTCCCTTGATGGAGTAGGATCACCTGAAGGATGGTTGTGCACGAATATTGCCTTCTCTACTTGTGAATGCTTTAACAATGGAAGGAAGGTCTGTCTCGGCGTAACTATTGCCGCATCGATGCTTCCTACGCTGACTACCTTCCAGAATAAAATCCGATTCCGCTTGTCTAAACCGACAACAACAAAGTGTTCTTGAGGTAAATAAATCATCTCAGCCTTGAGAAAGTCGTAAATTTCCTTGGCCGAACGAACAACTTGCGGACGAGATATTTCAGTGCAGAGAGTTCGAGCACTAGCTAAAGCGGCCATAATTTTTCTCGCCTTAACTACACCGATGCGAGGAAGGGCTCTCAATTCCTCTTCTGTGGTCTGAAGCAAATCATGGAGTGTTGGAAAGTTGGTCAGCAAAGTGCGAATGGTGTGACTGTCAGGCTTCTCCCGCAAAATCTGTGAAAAGATATCGGCAAGAGCAGGCTTGTTGTCAAATCTATCAATCATCGTCAATTACCTCCGTGAAATGAAAATAAGGAGGGCGGCGAACCCTCCTTGTGTTGTTGAAATGAAATCCTGTACAATGCAATCAGCAAAGTTTTTTGGTGTGATCCTTATGGTCGCACCTCTTTTTGTTTGTCTAACTGCTCCAACTGCTCCAGTTTCATCTCGACTAGCACCAGCTTGACGAGAGTACGGGCATAAAGCCGCCCCCAAGCGGGACGCAACTCTTTGATACTCCGTAAATGCTTCAACGCCGCCAATAACCACTTTTTCTTCTCATGCAAATCAACACACTTCTCCATCATCCTCACCTCCCTCCAAGGACATAAAAAAATTGCCCTCCTGCCATTAATCAGTGCAGAAGAGCCACTCAGTTCCGTTGTCTTCTCTTTTTCACATACCGCTGTAACTGCTTTGGATAATACTTTTCAAAGTATCCAATGACAAATCTGGTTGCAACATCCCTCTCAATCTTCCAGAAGCGGATGACGTATGCGTGCAAGACGTGACCGGCCATTCGAATTTCTCCGTTCAGAGCCAACCGATTTAACAACACTACAAGGTCATCAGACAGATTCATTTTGTTCTGTTGCATGTGTTACAGCTCCTTTCTTATTGGTTTCGAGTTCAATCGACCGCAGGATGTCGATCATATCCAATTTAATTTGCAGGGTTTTAAGCTCCTCCCGAACCTGTTGTAGGCTGAACATGTTTCTTGGGTGGTTCATGTCAGAGTTTCTCAGCAACCGTTCCCTGACAAGCAGATCGACCTGTTTCAACTCCAGCCTTTTCAACAAATCCCTCATAGTCATCTCACCTCCTTTCATCGTCCCGTTGTCTTGCAACCCGTCGTTTTCGCTTTTTTCGCAACGACAAATAACCCGCTTTGATTCAAGCAGGCACCATTACACAAATCCTTGTTACAAATAAACGGCGTGATTAAGAATGCGGGCGGACGGCAACTCTCAGCTCGTAATTAATGTGCCAATCATCCATCTTCAAGTCTCTGGCGATACCTTCATAATCGATGTAGCAAACGAGTGAGGAAGGAACGGAACCAAAGCAACCTTCATCGATCATTTCAGCCGCGACATCACATAAGTTGTCCACATCATAATACACACTGTAGTCGCCGCTCTCCAACAGCCGCACAACCTCTTCAACGTTGTCCACGCATTCACAAAGAGCGATAACAACTCTGCTGTCGTATCGAGCCAAAACGGCGGCGGCTTCATTGATCGCAAACACATTGTCATACTCGCTGATGGAGAATGGTGCTTCGTAATCATGAATGGCGTATTCCTCATCTTCGCCCAGAATCTGCTTTAGCCTTTCCTCTAACTCTTCACTTCTCAGCGGCAGCGTTAGCCACTTGCCAACCAATTTACCTTCGTTGTACTTCGCCAGATTGGCAACGTAAATTCTAACCTCCATACAGACTCCCTCCGATTTACCGAATTTTGTTCACCAAAAAAGTCACGCCAATAACCACACTGCTTCTTTCATTCAAAACATCACTGCCTGATCATCCAGATTCACCTCCTCTCTGTGTGGGAAGCCTCTCACCTCCCCTGTTCGCTGTCACGCTCAGCAGAGCGACAAAAACAAAAAAAGGACTGCGATCTACCAATGAATCAGTAGATCACAGTCCATATAGAACCCGGTGGGGCATGAAACGGCAGGCGGGGGTACTTAAAAAGTGCAGAGTGGTACTCCGGGGAAATCTGTCTATTTTTTGCCCATTAAGGCGATTTTACGATCGGTTTCGGTGAGAACCGATTGAGGTTGCTATATCTTTCGCAATCCTGTGAATCAGTTTTACTTCATCCATGCTCAGATCAATCATCAAGCTTCTGTGTGCTTCTATGAGCATCCGTTTATCTAAAAGTTCGGTTTCAATATCCACTTTGTGAAACTGAAACAGTTCGACAGGTGTAATCTCCAATGCATTAATAACCTTCTCCAGCGTGGTGAGAGAAATGTTACGGTCACCACGTTCGATGCCACCAATGTATGAATAATGAATGCCTGATTTTTCTGCCAAGGCTTCTTGAGTCAGTCCCTTTTCCTTCCTCAATGAACGAATTCTTTCCCCGATTAATTTTAAGAAATCTGACAATGATACCACCTCTACACAAGCGTAGGGGAGTATCGACTACATCCGTCAGTAGCACAAACTAGAAAATTTTAATATAATTTTGCATAAAGCTAAAATTGGTTGTCCTTGGTAACGATAATATAGATAGGTGTTTTTGTAGAGGTGAGATGGATGAGGATACAACATAACCTTTCAGCGATAAACTCGCTCAACAAGCTGAATCGGAATTATAGAAAAACCGCCACATCAATTGAAAAACTATCCTCGGGACTCCGCATAAACAAAACGGCAGATGACGCCGCAGGCCTGTCCATTTCACAAAGAATGAGAGCACGAATTAGAGGTTTGGAACAGGCTGAGCGGAATATACAGGACGGCATTTCTCTTGTACAAACGGCCGAATCGGGTCTCGCCGAGATACAGAATCCGAATCTTCAGAGATTACGAGAGCTTGCCTTGCAAGCGGCCAACGGGACGTTAACTTCGGACGACAGACTACGCATTCAGGAAGAAATCGATCAAATCAAGAACACCATCAATGACATCGCAAACAACACCCACTTCAACGGAATCCACTTATTAAACGTGTCAGATACCCCACCATCGGGACTTACCGTTGTCAATTTGGCCAATGCGGTCAGCATCACCATCTTTGAGCAATCCGGCATCAACACCATCTACGAAGAAACTTTTTCTATCGCCGATCTGGTGAATGGTGTCTACTGGTCTACTCCGGCCCCGCCTCCACAGTCGAGTGAGCCTTATCATTTTTCTGTTGATCTCGGTACCAACACCTTTAAGACACGAGCGGAGACATGGGGATTTGGCAACAATATCACCGCAGTCAGGGTAAACGGACTCACTGGATATCTTGAGACAGAAGTTTACGCGACGAAACTCGTTTCCTATTCCGGTACTCCCTATGTCGGAGTACCACCTGAGAATATCTTGGGAAATGACCTTTCCGACTCGCCCAACTTTTCGGATGGCGGCGGTGTATGGACGGAAATTGTGGTTCAATTTGAAGCGACCATAGACCCTAACTCCACTACTCTGCCCAACCAATCCGTTGATGTGATTCTACAGGTTGGCCCTGATGCCAGTGATACATACAAGATCAAGTTAACGGATGCCCGCACCACAGCACTTGGCATCGACGATATTGCGGTTGATCCGCCCGAGAAAGCGATAGAAGCGATTGGAAAGATTGACGATGCTATCAATAAAGTGTCCGCAGAACGATCAAAGTTTGGCTCCTATCAAAACGCATTGGAGCACATCCATAACAACGCATCGAACTATAGGGTCAATCTTGCGGCGGCTGAATCGAGAATAACAGATGTGGACATGGCCAAGGAAATGATGAAATTCACCAAGAGCCAGATTCTCTCCCAAGCATCGCAGGCCATGTTGGCACAAGCAATGCATACCCCGGAATCAGTAATAACTCTGATTCGATAGTATGCCAAGAAAGGACGGGCTTTCCCTTGCAACAATTTGTGAGAACCATTAATACCTCCGACGCTTTCAAGATGAAGCTGGAGCAACTGGAACGAGAGTACAGGATCAAACTGGAGAGCATCAACAACGATATCCGGTTAAAAGAGCAGGAACTGGATCGGTACCGAAGTGTGGGGATCGGAGGAGAATTGGGTGGCGGCTTTTTGATCCTGCTTAGCTGGGTCGGATTCATCATCGGATCACTGGCCGCCTTGATCGGAATCATGATGGCTACCGAAGAGTCCAAGAGTGATGTTTTAGCGGTAGGTATGATCATGTGCTTAGTAGGTGTATTTTGCATCATCCTGGGTGCTATCTTTCGCGGCAAGGGGCTTTCCATTCGCAGAACGGCAATGGAGAAGCAGAAAGAAGCGGCAAAACACTGTGAAGCCATTGAATCTGAACTTGCCAAACTGCGAGAAGAATTGAAACACTTGGAGGATTACTACCAAGCTGAAATGTCTCATCAACGCCAGCTATACGAACGCCATATGCTTAATCAGCAAGAACTGATTGAACAGGAAGTGTCGGCCATTCAACATCATTCGGCATCTACGGCAGACACGAAAGAATGCCCGAAATGTGCCGAGCTTGTAAAGGCAAGGGCAAAGATTTGCCGTTTTTGCGGTCATGAATTCAATGAATAAACACCAGTTGATGAGGGAGTTCCTGTAGCTCCCGTCTTTTGTTTGATGACCATTTTCTGGAGGGATTCGATGGATTCAGGTTATTTCTGCAAGGAATGCAATGATTATCACGAGATCGAAAGCCGTATTGGAATGAAACATCTGCCATACAACCTTTCCAAAAGTGATCTGACTGCCTTCATCAATGTCGCTACGACCATCCCAACATACGAAGTTGTTACCAAGGGAATACCGCATGTCTTTGAAGGGACACATGATTTCGTCCGGGAAGTGAAAATAGCGGAACTGCTTCAGCAAAAATTCCCGAACATGGAAGCCTACAAGACGGTTGACGGCATGAAGGATTGGCTGGTTGATCGTTTGAACGGGAGTGATCAATCTGCGGCGAATGCGTTGAACCGCCTGCAAGGGGATATCGCGGGCGAAGTGGACTTCGTTCGTCAAATGCAAGGCGATCTGCGAAGTCTGTTCACGAAAACGGATTTTGTGCGGAATGTCGATGGAAGAGTTACCAGTAACAATCCCGGCATTGATGTCGTGGAGATGAATCGTCTGACCGGTGATATCGTTAACGAATATCAGGTGAAGACACTACGTTCGCCGGATACTATCGACCAGACATTGAAAGAGTTTCTGCACAACGACCATTACCGCCCCGACATTACACTTGTCGGCCCCCAAGAATTGATCGACCGGGCCAAGGAGATGGGATTGCCGAATCCGACGAAGGTGATGGGCACTCTCGACAGCAACGCAGCCTCGGCGGAAGTGTTGAAAGAGAAGATTCTGAGCGGGGATTTGTCTGTAGGATTTACTCCTGTTGATGTTACGGAAAAACTTCTCGGAGGTGCTGCCATCGGAGCCGCAATCTCCGTTACTGTATCGGGACTCGTCCAGTTCATTCAGTACAAAAACGGGCAAATCTCATGGGAGCAACTGAAGGAGCGGCTAGGGAAAAATGCGTTGAAACGGAGTATCGCTGGAGGCGTTCTCGCTGGATTAACATTATTTATTCCGGGCGGGCTTATTGGTCACGGCATTGGATTCGTGGCCGGGATTACGCTTCGCAGACTGCTTGACAACGCCTTTGGAGAAGGCACTTTCGGAGAAGTTTTGAAGACGGCGAACTCGGTGAAAGCCAACGTGGAGTTGTTGCATCATGGATCAATCTACATCGCCAAGCTGTCCGAAGTGAACGCCGATGTGCTGGAACGGGCCGTCTCCATCGTCAACGATATGGAAGAAGATCGATGGAAAGCGGATGAGATATACACAAAACTGGAGCGGCAACATGGTACCATGACACGAATCGATTACAGTCAAGCCGCCGAAGATATTTTGGATCGGTGCGACGAAATGCGGTTTCGTTTGCTAGGAGGTAAACGTAAATGAACACCATACACCCCCACTCTGCTTCAATCCGTCAACCGCAAGTATCCGTAACTGTTGAAACGGAAGCTCCTGAACATTCACCGGAAACGAATCCAATTCGTGCAGAATACATCAAACGTAGAGAAGTATTTTATCAAGCCAAGAGAGAGTTTGACTTTGCGGTGAAATCCGGTAATAGTGCGGCTGTACGTGCGGCCAGTTCCAAGTTTCAGAAAGCTGAACGTGACTTGTATGCGATGCAAAGTGATTTGAATATTCGACATCACATCGCTGATTTCTTCCATCAAACACCTGATGAAGCATCTTCACCCGGATATAGTGCAGTGAAAGCCGAAGAACCTTCCCTACCAACTCAACAGCAGGTGATTGCGGCGGTAAAACAGAACCCTCGTTTAATTGATCCAACGCAAGTGAGAGCTATTGTACGCAATTCCCTTAATCAATTACTCTCCATTGAACATCGGATCGACAAGATGGAGAATCAAGGGTTCCTTGGGCGTTTATGGGGCGGATTGACCGGCTCCAATCAGCGGGAGATGCTCTCTTTAATGCGTGACCTGACATACGCCCAACAAACGACGATCAAACTCGTACTGACGTTGGCAATGTGTCATGCCCATAGTGTTGCCGTGATCGATGAGATTCTCGATGAATTGGACAAGGCTAAAGGTGTGCATACCCGTACAGCCTCACATATTGAGCTTCTATACGAGCAAGTTGTACTCATCAAGGAAATGCAGAACAAGCAACCAACATCTAACAAACTGATGAAGGGGATATTAATAGGGGGCGTCATTTCTGCAACTGTGATCGGAGTAATCGGGTACCTCGTTCTAAAACTTTTTTAGTATACGAATCGTTTTCATGTACCAAATCCTATAAAAATTGGATATATGAAATGAGAAGGCGTCCGGCACATAGAGAATTATCACCGGAACGCCTTATCTTTATGTGTTTTTCAAGATTTAGTTGAGGTGTCTTGAGGTATTGAGCGAAATTTATACAATATTTCTATTTACTCGCCCAATGATACACGGTCTTGGGTTGATATAAAAACGAAGGGGTTTTTTTGTTAAAAATTCACAAAATACATGCTGTGGTGGAGGACTTTAGAACTAATTGGCGAATTTTGTCATAAGTATTCTTTGTCCTTAATGGTATTGTATGGTGAGGTGAATATATTGTCTTTAGAGTTCGATATAGTATCTGAAAAGGTGATTGGGGATCATTGTTATTACGCTTGGGTAGTTAAAGGTGACTGGCAACAAGCCATCGCAAATGAATATGGTAAGCTTAGAACTGACACGAGGTTTCCTATTGAACCAATATGCCTGGACGGCTTAGAATTTTCGATAGACACTATAAAAGAGCGGATTTTTCATAATACCATACCCGAGAGAAGGGGTGGTAATTTTGATGTAGTTAGAAGTGATTTTGGTGAAGTAATTTCTTACATGACATTAGAGCAAAAGTATTCGACTCAATTCGGATACAAATCGATAAGAGACAGGGAGCTTGTTCAACTACCGGGACGTGGAATTGATGGAATTGGTATTGAGACAGGAGAAAAGTTAAGGCTCGTATTAACTGAAACGAAAGTTTCAAGTCAACGTACTTCACCCCCTTCTGTTGTTGACTCATCGGAAGATAGCATGAGGAATCAACATCTAGATCACATTTCTAAACCTGAGACATGTAAAAAAATCTGGGACGTTGCTAGAAGAACAACTAGTTCAGAGCTACAAAAATTGTTCATGACCGCCGCTCTGATGTTCGAATACAAAATGTTTGATCGATTAGAATTAATCACCTGTTGCGTTTTGGTACGTCCAAAAATGGTTCATACTTGTAATGATTTTGGGTCCTTCATGTCGCATGCAAAAGATTTCCTTCCAGGTAAAATTCGATTTCTAGTCATATGCATACCTGAAGAAAATGGGAATAATCTAGAAGAAATAATCGACGAATGGTTCAAGGTCTTAAATGAGAGGAGGTGCGACTAACTGATGAAAGAAAATACGCAACCGTCATTACCTCCAATATCAATACCACAACTAATTAAAGATACTGGAATTACTGAGTTTGTTCTACAGGCTGAAGAAGAATCGCTAGTACGTGATATTGCACGTAATTCTCACATATTTACTCAAAAAAATATTGAAAGGCTACCTCGACTCGGTTTTTTATTTGAGCGACAAGCTGTAGATGAATTTGAATTAAACAAAACAAATAGAACGGTAAAAGATAATTTTCTTTTAGCATTTCGCTCTTGGAGATCAATGATAAATCTCCCGTCAACACAGAATAACCAAAGCGATATATCTAGAGCCGCACTAGAATTAATTGAAAAAGAATTGAGTGGTGAACCATTACCGGCTGAGATTATCCTTGCTTTTAGAATTGCCGTAAGTGGGCTGATGTCAGATAGGCCGTCTGAAACAAGATTAGAACTTAAAAAGTTTAACTTTCAGGGTACAAACTATGTTAACAGTTGGGGGGATAAAGTACGTATTACATGTTTCCTATCATTTATATACTTATGCAGGAAGAAAAATGGATGGGAAGATGTAGATAAGGCATTAGAGTACATTGACGAACTGAAAGAACTTCAAAAAGAATACGAGGATACATATTTAAATAGGTTTCAAAGCGGAGTATCACAAATTGCCGCCGCGTATGAGCTTGTTGGGTATTACAACTTGGCCCAAATAATTACCATTACTGGACAATACCTTAAGACTGGTTCAGAGTCCATATCAAGAATTTCAGATCGATTAGATCGTTATAAGGATCAGGCTTTAGAAGCGTTTGGGGCAAGTGGGTCAGTTTTTATGCGGCATCTTACGGAACTTATGTGGGCCGGTTGTTGGAAACTCGCTAACAATTCAATTTGGACCCATGTTAATGTGCTAGGTGAAACACCGCGAAATTTTGCAAAAATGTTAAGTGACAAGGGTAGGCCTAATCCAGTTATTGAATTATGGCCAAGTCAGCAAGATGCTCTTCGAAAAAACCTACTTGACCCGTATAGAAGAGCAATTCTAGTAGAAATGCCAACAAGTGCAGGCAAAACACTGCTAGCAAAGTTCTCCATAATTCAGACAAAGGCCCTTAACCCTAATGGAAAAATTATGTATATAGTTCCTACAAGAGCGTTAGTAAATCAAGTTACATCTGATTTAAGACAAGACTTTGCTAATTTTAATCCTAAGTTTGTTGTAGAACAGGCAGTTCCAGCCTTTGAGTTGAATCCAACTGAGGAACGTCTGTTAAGTGGAGAAACAGATATTTTAGTTACTACTCCCGAAAAGCTTGATTTGTTAATACGAAAAGATCACCCTGTTACAAAAGACATTGCGTTAGTAATTGCCGATGAGGCTCATAATATTAGCGATCGAAGTCGGGGGGCCCGTTTAGAATTATTATTAGGAACTTTAAAACGGGAAAGAGCGGGAGCCAGATTTCTATTACTTTCACCATTTCTACCTAATGACAATGAGTTAGTAACTTGGTTAGGAGATGATCAAGCCTTACCACCAATTGGAGTAGACTGGAAACCTAGTCGAACAGTCGTTGGAGTTTTAAAATTAGATGGTTCTAGAGATAAACGAGCTTTCATTTTAGAAACAGTACCTGCCTCCAAGGCATTAGATATATCTCCCGGCAGAAAGATTCGATTAGCTGATAAAGATATTGTTCAAGGGAGACCGTCTTTGGAGAGGTATACTATTGCAGGAGCGAAGGTTTTTAATCAAAGAGGTGCTGTTCTTGTATTGTGCAGAGGTAGAGGAACTGCCCTTAAACGAGCTAAGCAAATCGCAAGTACAATGGAGAGTATCAATGAAAACAATGAACTAGTTAAGTCCGTTTGCAGATTCTTGGCAGTAGAACAAGGCCCCAATACACCATTAATTAAATTATTATATAAAGGAGTAGCTTATCATCATTCAGGATTATCACAAGAAGCAAGGTTGCTTATCGAGGGCTTAATTAAAAGAGATTTAATAAAGGTGGTATGTGGCACAACTACTTTAGCACAAGGAGTAAACTTCCCCATTAGTACAGTTATTATTGAATCGTTAGTAAAAGGATCAGGGAATAGATTAACTTATTCTGATTTTTGGAATGTTGCTGGTCGAGCAGGTAGAGCTTTGGTTGACACAACCGGAATTATTACCTTTCCAGCACCAGACGCTGATACGAAAGCGGAAATACTTGAATTCTTGCAAGGAGAGGCTGAAGAAATATCTAGTCAGCTTTCTAACCTGATTCACCGTGCTGATGAAATTGCTGACAAGTTTAATCTTAATTCGGTTAAGAAATGGCCAGAGTTATCCTCTTTGATGCAGTTTTTAGCTCATGCTTTGAAAGTGGCAGGTGAGACGGATTTAGCTGGAGAAATTGAAGACTTATTACGTGCGAGCCTTGTTTACCATCAATCAAAAAAACTTGGAGTTGATGCTCCCAAAAAATTATTAAAGCTTTGTAGAGACTATTTAGATAAGATTAAGGGTAAAAAGGGACTAGTACAAATTGCGGATCAAACAGGATTTGCCACCCCAAGTGTTTTAAAGATACTTGCAGAGAAACAGCACTTTAAGGATTTATCTAAGTATGAGGACTGGAAGCCAGAAAATTTATTTAGTGGTGATGTAACTCCGTTAACAAGACGGATTGAGGCAATTGCCGATCTTCCTGAAATACAACTTGGAAGAGGGAAAGGACAACCATTCAATGCGAGAGAAGTCGCTACCATTCTAAAAGAATGGGTTAACGGAGAACGACTAGACATAATGGCAGAACGGCATCCTATCAATAATGATAACGATCCTGGTACACGAGAAGCAGAGTTTGGAAAGTATCTATTTTCTAACTTAATTGGAAAGGCTTCATGGGGAATAGGTGCGTTGGAGGGAATATATTTATCCCAGATTGAAAAAGAAAAGTGGGACGATGTTGGGTATGTTCCTTCGATGATTTACTTTGGAGTCTCTTCAAAAGAAGCAGTGTGGTTTAGAATGGTTGGAGCCCCCAGATTTGTTGCTAAAGGACTTGCTGAATTGTGGAAAAGTCAAGTTCGTAAGGAACCCGACTCTCATGAACAGATAAGAAAATGGATTGATAACCTTGATGATGAACAGTGGAAAAAAGTCTTACCAAAAAATGTAGACATTACTCCTTCGGACATAAAAAAATTATGGAATGAATTAATGATCTAGTTTGTTTCTGTTAGTAAAAAATTTAATGGGAGTGGACTCACCACTCCCAGTTTGTTTTTAGTTTATCCTATCAATA
>NZ_JAGTPT010000041.1:0-15261 GCF_018195675.1 Brevibacillus sp. NL20B1 | reverse complement strand
GAAGGTATATATCGCGGAGAGTTACCCAAGAGGCCGAAGGGGACGGTTTGCTAAACCGTTAGTACGCGATTAGCGTAGCGAGGGTTCGAATCCCTCACTCTCCGCCATATTCCTTACAGCATTCATACTGCATGGCGGTGTAGCTCAGCTGGCTAGAGCGTTCGGTTCATACCCGAAAGGTCGGGGGTTCAAGCCCCTCCACCGCTACCATAGGGGCATAGTTTAACGGTAGAACGAAGGTCTCCAAAACCTTTGGTGTGGGTTCGATTCCTACTGCCCCTGCCATTTTTCCTATATTTTGACAACACGGCGGTCGTGGCGAAGTGGTTAACGCACCGGATTGTGGCTCCGGCATTCGTGGGTTCGAATCCCATCGATCGCCCCATGTATATCGAGGGAGTATAGCCAAGTGGTAAGGCACGGGTCTGCAAAACCTTCACCCCCGGTTCGAATCCGGGTACTCCCTCCACTTATACGTCCCAGTAGCTCAGCTGGATAGAGCAGCGGCCTTCTAAGCCGTCGGTCGGGAGTTCGAATCTCTCCTGGGACGCCATGTTATATATGCGGTCGTGGTGGAATTGGCAGACACACCATCTTGAGGGGGTGGCGGGGCGACCCGTGCGAGTTCGAGTCTCGCCGACCGCACCATCATGGCCCGTTGGTGAAGTGGTTTAACACAGCAGCCTTTCACGCTGTCATTCAGGGGTTCGAATCCCCTACGGGTCACCAAAGCTCATACACATCCACGAAGCCTTTTTTGACAAAGGCTTTTTTTTCTGCATATTGTCATGTACCGGAATAGAACCGAATAAAGCTGGGAATGGTGATAGAAGTGTCGCCGTTTTTCCCACTTTTGGGTGATTGCTATATGACCGGTTTTGAGGTACACTCCCAATTGAGAGAAAAACAAGAGAGAAATTTTGGAAAAACACTACCTAAGTCATAACTGCGCAGCATTTGACTTAGGTCGAGGAGAAGAACCAATGAGTGCATTGAGAGAGATCATTGAGGGATTATTCATCGGATTCACTTCTACAGTAGGGGTGATTAGTGCCTACCAAACGTTGGTATCATGTGCCGGCCTGTTCCGCAATAACGAGCAGGTCACCCATGAACCGCAAAAGACATTTGCAGTACTGGTGGCGGCACACAACGAAAGCGCGGTCATTGCACCGCTCATCGAAAACCTGAAGCAGCTGGATTACCCCCGCGACATGTACGATATCTTCGTGATCTGCGACAACTGTACCGACAATACGGCGGAGATCGTCAGAGCGCACGGCGCGTACGCGTGCGAGCGATTTGATTCGTCCAAACGCGGGAAGGGCTACGGCATCGAGTGGATGCTGGAGAACCTCTGGGCGATGCCCAAACAGTATGACGCTGTCGTGATGTTTGACGCAGACAACCTGGTAGAGAAAAACTTCCTGCGCGTGATGAACGATCGCCTCTGCAAAGGAGCGCGCGTCATCCAGGCCTACCTGGATTCCAAAAACCCGTTTGACTCGTGGATTACGCTTTCGTACGCAGTCACGTACTGGTTTACCAACCGGATGTGGCAGCTGGCCCGTCACAACCTGGGGCTGCCCAACACACTAGGCGGAACCGGTCTGTGTATCGAGAGCAATCTGCTCAAGGAGATGGGCTGGGGTGCCACCAGCTTGACGGAAGACCTGGAGTTTGCCACCCGCTGTATCGAACGAGGCATTTACCCGACGTGGGCGCACGACACGAAGGTGTGGGATGAAAAACCGATTGATCTGAAGGCTTCCATGCGGCAGCGGCTTCGCTGGATGCAGGGACATTATGACGTGGCAGGGCGTTACATCGGCACCGTCCTGAAAAACGGCCTGAAGCAGCGCCGTCTTGGCATGCTGGACGCGGCGTTTTACCTGTTTCAGCCGATGTATGTGCTGATTGTCACAATGATGTCGCTGTTGTTTTTGGGACGCTTTTTTGAGATTGAGGCGTTCATGCCGATTGTCAGCTTCCTGCCGGACTGGATGATCTACGGATCGACAGCAGTTTTCTACCTGCTGCCGCTATTGGCCCTGTACCTGGACAAGGTGCCGCTAAAAGGTTACTTCGGGCTGCTGCTGCTCCCATTCTTCTTCCTCACCTGGCTCCCGATTCTGTTCTACGCGTTCTTCACCAAGAACAACCAGGTGTGGAGTCACACGTCGCACACACGGGCCATTCGCATCGAAGAAATACAACAGTGACCATAGAGACGGAAAAAACCACAGGGCCATTCCCTGTGGTTTTTCCTGTCTTTCGGTTCGCACGTCCGTCGTGACTTCTGTTATAATAAATCGATGGATGAATCGCCAGGCGGTGTCTGTAAATCCGTTTGGCCGGCATCCCGACGGAAAGGAGCACAGCCATGAAACAAGCATCTGTACACGCGGATACCCCGCGCCTGTGGGGAAACAAGCGTTATCATACATGGAACTATCACTTGCGCCAGACGTTTCACGAGAAGGTGTTCAAGGTGCCGCTGGACGGCGGGTTTACCTGCCCGAACCGGGACGGCACGGTAGCCACCGGGGGATGCACGTTTTGCAGCGCCCGCGGCTCGGGTGATTTTGCCGGGGACCGGCGGATGGATCTGGAGCGCCAGTTCCACGACGTAAAAACCCGCATGCACACGAAGTGGCCGTCCGCCAAGTACATCGGGTTTTTCCAGGCGTACACCAACACGTACGCGCCCGTGGAGGAACTGCGCGAGATGTACGAGGTGGTTTTGAAACAGGAGGGCGTGGTCGGCCTGTCGATCGCCACGCGGCCCGACTGCTTGCCGGATGACGTGGTGGAGTATCTGGCCGAACTGAACGAACGGACGTATCTCTGGGTGGAGCTGGGGCTGCAAACCATCCACGAGCGTACCGCCAAACTGATCAATCGCGCCCACGATTACCAGTGCTACCTGGACGGCGTGGAAAAACTGCGCAAACACAACATCCGCGTATGTTCCCACATCATTTACGGATTGCCGGGTGAAACCCATGAAGACATGATGGAGACGGCCAAGGCCGTGGCCCATCTCGACGTGCAGGGCATCAAGATCCATCTGCTTCATCTGCTGCGCAAAACGCCGATGGTCAAGCAGTACGAGGCAGGGCTGCTGGAGTTTCTGACCCAGGAAGAGTACACCAAATTGGTGGTGGACACCCTGGAAATTCTGCCGCCAGAGATGATTGTCCACCGCGTGACGGGGGACGGGCCTCCCGACTTGCTGATCGGTCCGATGTGGAGCCGCAAGAAATGGGAAGTGCTGAACGGCATCGACGCCGAACTGGAACGGCGCAACACTTGGCAAGGCAAGTATTACGAACCGAAGACGACCTGAGGCCATCCATGGCCGATTGAGAAAAAGGGAGCCTGTACACGGGCTCCCTTTTCATTGTTGACGGGTTCACGGCCGCTGCAGCACTTTTCGCGCCTTCCCCGGGTAGTTGGTGATAATGCCGTCTACCCCCATTTCGGCAGCCTGCCGGATGCGGGCAGATTTGTCAATGGTCCAACCGACCACTTGAAAGCCGCGTGCTTTCGCTTCTTCCACCAGGGAGGGGGTCAGCTGGTCTTCCGGCACGTGGAGCTGATTTGTTCCGTAGCGGGCGCCCACTTCCCAGGGATGCTGAAGCGGTCCGACGTACAGCAGGCCGGTAGCTTGCGCGGGCTCCAGCTCTTTGATGCGCAGCAGGCTGTCAAAGTTAAACGAGGAGACGACGGTTCGCTCCGTCAGCTGATAGCGCTTGATCAAGTCGATCACCCGTTCCTCCAGATGAGGCTGGGGGACGAGAAAGTTTTTCAATTCGATGATAAACCGCAGCGACGTAGGGGCGAACGCGTCCAGGACTTCCTTCAGCGACGGTATGCGCGTCTGGCTCGTGGACTGTCGGGCCCCCTTGTCGGCCCGCAGCCGCCTAAGCTGCCGCCAGGTGTGCTGCTGAACGGCGCCCGTGCCGTTGGTGGTGCGCTCCAGCAGATGATCGTGAATCACCACCACTTTTCCATCGAGGCTCAACTGCACATCCAGTTCCAGGCCGTCCGCACGCCGCTTGAGCGCGCCGTAAAAGGCTTCCATCGTATTTTCCGGATAGATGCCGGAAGCGCCGCGATGTGCGTATACGAGAGGGGTCACGTGGCTTCCTCCTTCCGCAGGTCATCCGCTTTGCCGCTTCTCCCTTACATGTATATGTATAAAGCCCCTCACTACGACCAGGCAGGAGGGGCTTTTGACGCCCCTTACGCACAAGCGCACAGCACGATCACGAGCAGTACAAAGAGCACCAGCACCAGGGCAAAATCGTTGGTAAGGCGGAAACTCACAGCAGAACCTCCTTCCCGGCAGTAAACCTTCTTGTTATTCTATGGCCATAAGAAGCAATTGGCGCTCGCCGTAAAATGAAATGGGGCAAAGAGGAGGCAGCCGACATTTTGTACACTGTGGAGAATGACCTTGGGCGCCAACGTGTTACAATGAGAGAAAACTGGAGAAAGGGGAACGCGCATGAGCGATGTAGCCGCGATGCAGGCAGCAGGAGATTTAGTGGTGGATCAACGAAATCGGCGGGTGAAGCTGCATCTGTACGACAGCGGTCGTATCGGCGAGATGGACGCCATCATGAGGCGGCTGGCCGAAGAGACGGACGCGACCAAGCTGATCGTGTACGGCAAAAAAAAGGACGTGCCGCTGTGGCTTTCCCTCGGCTACAGGCAGGAAGGGACGATTGACGGATTTTTTCGAGGCGAAAATGCGCAGATGCTTTCCTGCTTTCTGACGGAAGAACGGGCAGTATCTGCCGCGCCTCAAGTCGCGGAGGACATCTTGCAGCTCAGCCTGGCAAAAGCGGGCCAAGGAGAGGTCAAGCCGCTTCCGCCAGGGTACATCCTGCGGGTGGCCACGCCGGCGGACGCGGATGAACTGGCCCGATTGTACAGGCTGGTGTTTGCCACCTATCCGACGCCGATGGACGACCCGGACTACGTGCGAAAGACCATGAGCGAGAGTACCTACTACGTCGTCGCCGAGTATGACGGCCGGATTGCCTGTGCCGCCTCTGCGGAGGTGACAGAACGTTTTGGCTCCGCCGAACTGACGGACTGTGCCACCCACCCGGACCACGTCGGAAAGGGGCTGCTGCAGCCGTTGTTTGCCGCTCTGGAAGAAAAAATGGAGGAGATGGGCATTTACTACCTGTACACGCTGACACGGGCCCAATCTCCCGGCATGAATGTGACGGCAGCCAAACACGGCTATAAGTACCGCGGACGGCTGATCAACAACTGCACCATTTTTTCCGGATACGAAGACATGAACATCTGGGTGAAGCCGTTGCGTCCCACTTTCGAGTAGGCCTACGCCTCGGCGGGGTACAACTGCTGCTGCAGGCGCCGGGCCATGAGGGCCAGCCGAAGCTGCCAGCGCTGATGAGCATCCTCCAGGTTGACCCCGGTTTTGTCTTCGATTTGGGTCAAGCGGTATTTCAGCGTGTGCCGGTGAATATATAACGCTTGGGATGTCTTCAGGCCGTTGCCGTTGTGATCCAGATAGGCGCTGAGCGTCTCCAGGAGCTGCTGATTGTGCCTGGCGTCGTAGCGGATCAGCGGGTCGAGCAGCGGCTGCCAGAGGGCCTCCAGCATCTCCCGGCTGCGATGGTACGGAAACAAAAACTGGTACCCGCGCATCTCCCCGAAGCGGAGCAAAGCGGGCGAGCGAGCCAGGAGCGGATACGCCTGCAGCGCGAACAGGGCCTCCTCGGCTGCTTCCGCCAGCGCGGTCAACTGGCCGCGCGGATTGCTGAGCGCCACCTGCAGGGGAGACGCGGGGTGCAGCCGTTCCCAGCGGGCAGCAAATTGCTCCAGCAGCGCAAGGCTGGTTTGGTCATGCGGCAGGATGAACAACAGACAGTGGGGGCGTTCGCGCAGCAGGTAGGAGCGGTGGTGCCGATCGCACAGTCGTCTCATCAGCGTAATGCACGCCTGATGCAGGTCGGACAAAGCGGCGCCATCGCCCGTGCCCACTTTGACCGCGGCCACCATGTGACTGCCGGTGAGCGGGTAGCCCAGCATGCGGCTGCGGTGATCCAGTTCGTCCGCACGGAGGGGACGACCGCTCAGCAATTCGTCCACGAAATCTCCTTTCAGACGCCATTCTGTGGCCGCCACCGCCCGTTCCTTGACGTATTCCAGCGCGCAGAGAGTGGCTGCGTGCTGCAGGGCAACATCGTCCAGCTCTTTCCACTGCCCTTCTGCTTTAGTCAGGGTGAGCGTGCCGAAATGTTCCCGGCTGGCGCGAATGGGCACCGCGTGCTCGCTGGTCTTTCCGCCTGCGATCGCCTCACCGCTTGTACCTCCGTGTTGGACCACTTCAAACCCGAGCGCATCCACCAGCTTGACTGCGCCGCCAGTCAACTGGGCCAGCTCCGCCGCAATGGCGGGCAGCCCGCCTTTGGACAACGCCGCCTCGATCATCCGGTTGTGAATCGCCTGCGAGTAGGCCAGCGTCTCAAACTGCCGGTTGATGATCGGCTGCAGGATCGCCTTGGTGATCGTGGAAAAGTTCATTTCCACCGGGATTTCGATCAACGGAAGCCCGAAGCGGTCCGCCATGTGGACGAGGTCGGCGGGAATCTCGCGCAGGTAAAAGCCCGTGTGCAGGGCGACACCGCTCAACTTTCGTTCAGCCAGCGAGGGAATCAGCGACGCCCGGCGCTGTTCGTCCTCGGACAATCCAAATCCGGTCGTAATCAGAAACTCGCCTTCCTGCAACCGGGTGACATCCTCCAGCACTTCCACGATCGTGACCCAGCGGATCGGGTTGTCCAGCCCGGCGGCCCCTCCGACCAGCCGCGTTTGAACCATGTCGGGCAATTGCAGCGCTTCGCGTATCGTAATGGTCATCTTCAATCCTCCCTGTTTCCAACACCCGATCTCTTATACAAAATGTACAAAAGATTTTGTCTAGTTTCCACGCTTTTTTGCCAGCTCGTCGAATGGAGCGGACGCTCTCTTCCGTTAGGATGAAAAGAGAGAAAAGGTGAGGTGGCTATCATGCAGAGAAGCTATGTGATCAAGCCCGAATTGGGCAAATCGTATCCGTTCGTGTCCCACGGCAAGGGGATCTACCTGTACGACAAGGAAGGGAATCGGTACATCGACGGCTGCTCCGGCGCGGTGACAGCCAGCATTGGTCACGGCGTGGAGGAAATCGCCGAGGCGATGTACGCGCAGGCCCGCAGCGTCTCGTTTGCCTACCGCTCCCACTTCAGCAGTGATGCAGTGGAGGAATTGGGGGCCAAACTTGCGGAGTGGGCCCCGGGGTCGCTCAACTGGAGCTTTTTTGTCAGCAGCGGCTCAGAGGCGACGGAGACGGCGCAGAAGATCGCCATTCAGTACTGGCAGGAAAAGGGATATGCGACCAAAAACCGGATCATTTCCCGTTGGATGAGCTATCACGGCATTACGATGGGGGCGCTCTCCATGTCCGGCCACGTGCTGCGGCGCAAGCGTTTTGTCCCGCTGTTGGCTGACGGCCCGAAAATTTCACCGCCCTATCCGTATCGCCGGCCGGAGGGGATGTCGCTGGAAGCGTACGCGCTGGCCTGCGCCAACGAACTGGAGACGGCGATTTTGCGCATCGGTCCGGAGCATGTGGCCGCATTTATCGCCGAACCGGTGATCGGCGCTTCGGGCGGTGCGGTTGTGCCGCCGGACGGATATTTCCAGCGCATCCGCGAGATTTGCGACAAGTACCAGGTGCTGTTCATCGCCGACGAAGTCATGACCGGTGTGGGCCGCACGGGCAAGCCGTTCGGGATTGATCACTGGGGCGTGCAGCCCGACCTGATGGCCTTGGGCAAGGGTATGAGCGCCGGTTACACGCCGATGGCGGCGGCGATGGCCACAGACGACATCATCGAGACGATTGCGCGCGGCTCGGGATTGATCATGGCCGGTCACACGTACAGCGCCAATCCGCAGTCGGCGGCAGTTTCGCTCGCGGTGCTGCGCTACGTGGAAAAACATCAGCTGGTGGAAAAGGCGGCTGAGCGAGGGGCCTACCTGTTGAGCCGCTTGCGCGAACTGGCCGACGAACTGCCGCTGATCGGCGAAGCGCGCGGACTGGGGATGCTGTGCGGCCTGGAGTTTGTCAAGGACAAAAAGACCAGGGAACCGTTCCCGCTGGCCCAGGGCGTAACCGCCCGCATTATTAAGCGGGCGTTTGAAAAAGGGCTGCTCATCTACCCGGCGACGGGCGGATTGGATGGCGTGGCCGGGGACGCAGTCATTATCGCGCCACCGCTGACGATCACGACCGAAGAAATCGACGAATTGATCGCCCTGCTGAAAGAATCGATCGCAAGCGTAGAGCAGGAACTGCGACAGGAAGCGCTGCTGGTCTGACGGGCAGGGGGGAGGAGAAACATGGCCAACCGGTTTGACAAAGTGATTTCACTGGAAGATGCCTTGACGTATTTTCACGACGGGATGACCCTGCTTGCCGGCGGTTTCGGCGGAGTGGGCAACCCGCCCACGCTGATCCAGGGCATCCTCGACAAGGGCGTGCGGGACATCACGCTGATCAGCAACGACACCGCCTTTCCGCACATCGGCGTCGGCAAGCTGGTCACCGAGCGGAGGGTGAAAAAGGTAATCGCCTCCCACATCGGTTCCAACCCCAACGCCGGGGCCCAGATGACAGCCGGGGAGCTTGAGGTGGAGTTTTGCCCCCAAGGCATCCTCGCCGAGCGCATCCGTGCGGGCGGAGTGGGGCTGGGCGGCATCCTGTCCGACATCGGGATCGGCACCATCGCTGAAAAAGGCAAGGAAAAAGTGATCGTCGACGGCAAGGAATACCTGCTGGAGACGCCGCTGACAGCGGAGGTGGCCATCGTCTACGCCAAAAAGGCGGACCGCTTCGGCAATCTGGTGTACGACACGAGCGCCCGCAACTTCAACCCGCTGGTGGCGATGGCGGGCGACATCACCATCGTGGAGGCGGAGGAGATCGTGGAGATCGGCGAACTGGACCCTGAAGAGATTGTCACACCAGGAGTGTTCGTCCACGGCATCGTGCAGAGTGAGGGGGTGAACTGGCAATGGGCTTGGGAGAAGTAAACCGGACGGAAACCTATCGGGAACGGATTGCCCGCCGGGCGGCGCAGGAGATCGAGGACGGCATGATCATCAATCTGGGCATCGGCATTCCGACGCTGGTGGCCGACTTCATTCCGCCGGAGAAACGGGTGATGTTTCACGCGGAAAACGGCATCCTCGGTACCGGCCCCAGTCCGGCCAAGGGGGAGGAAAACCCGATGCTCTGCAACGCCGGAGGGTTTCCCGTCACGCTGGTGAAAGGTGCGTCGTTCTTTGACAGCGCCACCGCCTTTGCCATCATCAGACGGGGGCTGTTGGACATGACCATTCTCGGCGTGCTTGAGGTAAGCCAGCGGGGCGACATCGCCAACTGGATCGTGCCGGGCAAGCGCGTTCCGGGCATGGGTGGGGCGATGGAGCTGGCGCAGAAGGCCAAACGGGTGATGGTGCTGACCACCCATCTGGACAAGAACGGCCGTTCCAAAATCGTGCGGGAATGCTCACTGCCCCTGACGGCCAAGGCAGCCGCCAACCTGATCATCACTGACATGGCGGTGATGGAAGTTCGGGAAGACGGGCTGTATCTGCGCGAAGTGATGGAACCATACAGCGTCGCGGACGTGATCGGCGCGACGGAGGCGGAGCTGAAGCTGGACGGCGACGTCGGCGTATTTCGCTGAGGCGGCGGGCGATACAAAACGGACGATACGGACAAAGCTGCCCGCCGGCTCTCGCATGGAAAACGAAAACGGACGCGAGGCAGATACCATTTGCCACGCAGGCAAAAGGAGGGTAACGATGGCAAACTGGCAGACGCTGATCCGCGAACAAATCGCCAAGGAAAAGGAGGCGGCCACGAAACTCCTGCAGGCATGGGTGCGGGAGGCAAGCGTGCAGGGCAATGAGCGCTCCATCCAGGAGAGCATCGCCAAGACGCTGCACGCGATGGGGCTGGAAGTCGATCTGTGGGTGATGGAAGGAGACGAATTGTTAAAACACCCGTATTTCGTCTCGCCGCGGACTGTGTTCGCGGACAGCCCCAACGTGGTGGGCGTGTGGAAAGGAACGGGCGGAGGCCGCTCGATCATTCTCAACGGGCACGTGGACGTGGTGCCGGCCGGCGACCCTGCCCAGTGGTCGCACGACCCGTTCAGCGGCGAAGTGGTGGACGGTAAGCTGTACGGCCGCGGCGCAACCGACATGAAAGGGGGAAACCTGGCCTCGCTCTTGGCGATCCAGGTGCTGCAGGCGCTGGGGGTGCGGCTCAAGGGGGATGTCATCTTTCAAAGCGTAGTGGAAGAGGAGAGCGGCGGCGCAGGCACGCTGGCAACCATCCTGCGCGGCTACAAGGCGGACGCCGCCCTTATCCCTGAGCCGACCAACATGAAGATTTTCCCCAAGCAGCAGGGCTCGATGTGGTTCCGCCTGACGGTAAAGGGACGCTCTGCCCACGGCGGCACCCGCTACGAAGGGGTGAGCGCGATCGAGAAAAGCATGCGCGTAGTCGATGCGATTGCCCGCCTGGAAAAAGAGCGAAACGACCGGATAAACGATCCGCTGTACGCCAAGCTGCCTATTCCCATCCCGATCAATATTGGCGTGATCGAAGGCGGCAAATGGCCGTCCTCCGTGGCCGATCTGGTCAAGCTGGAGGGACGGATGGGGGTGGCGCCGGGCGAGCGGATGGAAGACGCCCGGGCGGACATGGAGGCCGCTCTGCGCCGCTTGGCCGACGAGGACCCCTGGTTTGCTGAACATCCGGTGGAACTGGAGTGGTTCGGGGCGCGCTGGGTGCCGGGGGCGGTGGCGGAGGATCACCCGCTGATGGACATCCTGCAGCGGCAGTTTGTAGCCGTGACGGGCCGGCGCGCCGTAGTGGAAGCCTCGCCGTGGGGCACGGATGGGGGCCTTTTGACGACACTGGCCGACACGCCTGCCATCGTGGTGGGTCCGGGCGTCACCCAGGTGGCTCACTACCCCGATGAGTACATCGAACTGGACGCCGTTTTCCAATGCGCCGAAATCTTTGCCCTGACACTGCTGGAGTGGTGCGGAACGGATGACGCGGCGAACTAGCTGGTCTGAGGCAGGCAGCGATGCAGCGATAAAGGAGCGGCTCACATGAGTCCGCTTCCCGCCTGATGGAGCGTGCTGGTTGGGCGCACCTCTGGGCTGTACTGAAGTAATGTGCAACCTGTCACTGCATGGCCGCCGACCCGTTGGAGGAAGGCTGAAACGCGGTGGAGAAAGAGTTGGAGCAGTTGCACACCTCATCGCGAATGGAGGGAGGAAGAGGACGATGAAAAAAGCGTGCTATATCGGCGGACAGTGGGTGGAGACGGGTGCCTATGCTCCGCTGTACGCCCCGTACAGCGGCGAGGTAATCGCGGAAATCGCCCAGGCCGACAGAAATACGGTGGAACGGGCGATTAGCGCCGCGCAGGAAGCGGCACCGGTCATGCGCAGCATGCCGGCGTACCAACGGGCCGCCATTTTGGAGAAAATCTCCGGATTGCTGAACGAACGGCTGGAAGAAGCGGCGAAAATCATCGCGCAGGAAGCGGGCAAGCCGATCAAAACGGCGCGGGGCGAAGTGATCCGCACCATCCAGACCTACAAGTTCGCTGCGGAAGAAGCCAAACGGATTTACGGCGAGACGCTGCCGCTGGACGCCGCCATTGGCGGGGAAGGGCGGCTGGCGTACACGGTGCGCGAACCATTGGGCGTCATCGGCGCCATCACGCCGTTCAACTTCCCGATGAACCTGGTTGCGCACAAGGTGGGGCCGGCCATCGCGGCAGGCAATACGGTAGTGCTGAAGCCGGCGTCGCAAACGCCGCTCTCCGCCTTTTTCCTGGCGGAGCTGGCCGAACAGGCGGGGCTGCCGGCTGGCGCGCTCAACATCGTCACCGGCAGCGGCGGCACCGTCGGCGACCTGCTGGTGACCGATCCGCGCGTCAAGGCGATCACGTTTACGGGCAGTCCGGCTGTCGGCATCAACATCCGCAACCGCGCCGGATTGAAGCGGGTGACGCTGGAACTGGGCTCCAACTCCGCCGTGATCGTGGACCGCGACGCCAATCTGGACGACGTGATTCCGCGCTGCATTTTTGGCGCGTTTGCCTACTCCGGTCAGGTGTGCATTTCCGTCCAACGGATTTATGTCGCTGCGGAGCTGTACGACACGTTCGTGGAACGTTTCGTTGCGGAGACGCGCAGGCTGCGGGGAGGCGATCCGCTGTCCGAAGAGGCCGACTACTCGGCAATGATCAGCCCGAAAGAAACGGAACGGGTGCTGGAGTGGATCGAGGAGGCCAGGCAGCGGGGCGCCCGCGTCGAATGCGGCGGCGAAACGGACGGCCGCGTACTGCAGCCCACCGTCTTGACCGGTGTCCCGGCTGACGCCAAAATCTCCTGCCAGGAGGTGTTTGGACCAATCGTCCTGATCAACCCTGTCGAGTCGGTCGCCGAGGCGATTGCGCTGGTGAACGACTCCCGGTATGGCCTGCAGGCGGGCCTGTACACCAACAATCTTTCGCTTGCACTGCAGGCGGCTGACGCGCTGCATGTGGGCGGCGTGATGATCAACGACATCCCCACTTTCCGCGTCGACCACATGCCCTACGGCGGCGTCAAAGAGAGCGGCATGGGCCGCGAAGGCGTCAAGTACGCGATTGAAGAGATGACGGAGCTAAAGCTGGTTGTCGTGAAACGCTAGGGATAAACAGGAGAAAGTAAGGATCAGGTCATACGGTATGGCGCTGCATCTTCGTCGAAGCGATGCATCAGCGCTGCAGAACGACCCGGCTGCCCGCTGCTGGCCGCCGGGTCCATTTTTTTTGGAAAAATTGCAGGAAAGTGTTGCAAAATGAGAGGCAATTATGATATAGTTTAACTTGTCCGTATCGCGGAGGGATACCGAAGTGGTCATAACGGGGCGGTCTTGAAAACCGTTAGGGCGCAAGCCCACGGGGGTTCGAATCCCTCTCCCTCCGCCATATATCGAAAATCGAAAAACGTGATATGAGATCGACCTTGCGTATGTGTACACGATTCACATCGGAGGTCGATTTTTTTATGATTCCGCATGCAAAGACTGCCAAAAGGCTGCGGCCGCGGACAATGGCCGATTTCTTATGTCACTTTTATGAAAATCTCTTTGGTATTGTTTTCTCCGGCTTTCCAATTTTTCAACGTATCAAACGCATAATCTGTTGTATCCGGTATAACGGCTTTAAGTGTAGTTTCGCTTTCCCAGCTCATCGAAAGAATTGGAGTCGTAAAGTCAGCGCTTGTCAACATAGTTACAACATCATTCCTGTTTTCAAGCTCAGCTAACGTAAACGAATCCAACTCAATAATCATCAAGCTTTGCCTGATTACTTCCGTACCTTCGTTTCTCCCTAATAAGACTGCGAGATATTTCTTATCCGGGGAGAATGCGTGTGCCGTCAAAATGCTTCCTGAGAATAAGGGAATTGTTTTGATGGCATTGTTTTTTATCTGCACGAGAGTATGATTACAGAGCTTTATCCCACAGCCATATTTGATATCGCCGTAAATTGTTCCGGATGCAGATGTGAATGAAGTTGTCTGGATGCGGTTGCGTTCGCTTGCTCTTTCATGCGGCTCTGCTTGATCCAGGTATTTCTTTACAGAATCAACGTTTGAAATGGGGATTGTAATTGTTTTGGAATCGAGCGTAAGGGTTAGCGTTTCAGATTCGGATATTTGCGTCTGGTAACTGGACGGATCAGGCGATTGGCTTGCTGCAGGCTGTCCGCAGCCAGACACAACGAATGTTGTCAAGGACAACCCAAAATAAATGAACAACATTTTTTTCATAAATATCTCCTCTGGAAATTACAACATATCGTCTCAACGGACAGTGAGAAAGCCATCTGGATATCCTTCAAATGTTTGAACCTAAAATGAGTATATTAATCTGTATGATCTTACATATTTTATCATTTTTTGTATACCAATCGTAGTTCTGCTGTCATGAATGTGCTACAATTGGATAAAAACGGAAAAAGAAAATTTTCCTCATAACTGTCAGGATCGCGGTGAAGCGAAAAAGAGGAGTTCAAACAGGCCTATGAGGTTATAACGAAAGGGTGTTTTACTGTGATACCAACCTTGTACACGATCGCCATCCTTGCATTAATGGCAGGGTGCATCGATCCCGGAATGGATGCGACCGCTGCCGTAACGCCGGCGGAGTCTGCACAGCAACCGACATCCTCGGTGAAGCTGACAGAGGCGCAGAAAGCGGAAATTGCAAAACAATACGGATTAGAGAAGCCAAAGGACCCTGTCTTTAACACAAGTATTTTCAGTTTCGAATGGGGGTTCAGTTTCGCGCAATCCCAGCCGGAGCCAGCATCTGTACCTGAGGCCGTACCGGAAGCGGAAAGATCGCCAGAGCGGGACATGCTCTTCAATATGAGGGACATCACGAACCAATCTGAAACAGCGGTAGAAGGACTGCTCGGTACGCCCGTCAGGACGGAAACCGGAGAGTGGACGCTGCACCGGCCGGAGGAGAAGGTGACGTTTACCAGCCATGTCTACTCGGCCAAGATCGGTGAGGTGAAGGTCATTTTTATCAAGGGCAAGGCAGTGCGGATTGAGGTTAAGCCGAAGGAAGTGTTTACGTTTCCGGACGACGCGATCAAGGCGATGAGAGCGGTGGGACTGACAGTGCGGGATGGATTGGAGCCGGAAAGCGGAGGGACCCATCATCTGGATTTTGCTGGTATTGACGGCGTTTATGCTGTACGCGTGAAGGAAGACCTCAAAGGCAGCCCGGGGACGGTCGGGTATGTGCTGATTGTTACGGAAGAGAGATATACATGATGAGATTACCGCCCCTCTTCATCGTGAAGGAGTGATTTTGTACCCGTTAAGACAATTCCGCGGCCGCCAACAATTGCTGTTTACAGGTCGCACCACAAGCAGTTTTACGTTTAACCATTTCCTCATAGTTGAAGTCATTATTACGTATTTTATATTGATTCAGCTTGCGTTTAGCTCTATCATAAATTTCTATTGTGCCATTATCATACAGAAATATCAGGTACAATACTGTCGTGTCGTTTATTAAGGAAATTTTACAAGACTTATCAAATGGTAAATCTTCATCAAATTTGCTTACTT
>NZ_JAGTPT010000040.1:0-20091 GCF_018195675.1 Brevibacillus sp. NL20B1 | reverse complement strand
CCAAATCCAGTATGATCCTTCGTTTCATGATTCTTCACTCCATTCGTTGAACTGTTTGTCCATTATACCTTTATGAGTCCACTTTGTATCTGGCACTGAAAAGATTCTTGCTCATCACTTGCTCATCATTAGCCGCGATGATCAGCACAATGTTTTTTCTCCGTCAAGTCATTAAGCAAATCGTCGTCAACCAAAATACAATTGTATTTGTGCGGCTCATAACTGAATACGGTTCTTTCGTCAACGTCATCAAGACGACATGATATAATGAGAGGAATTGTTGCAACGCTGTAGAGGTGGAAAAATGATGACAGTGAAAAAAATGATGCCCGACTATATGAAATGTGTACTCATCGGTGCGCTCTTGGGTACAATCTCCAAGTATTTAGACACGGTTGCAGTCGATGGGAGTTGGCTAGCGGATGTCTTCCACTATTGTTCGCACATTCTTTCCCGATTAGGAATCTGGGTATTGATCGCTGCAATGATAGCCGCGTACAGTAAAACAATCATCAGGGCCGCGATCAATACCTTTGTATTCTTTGCAGGGGTGCTGATCAGTTATTACCTGTATTCAGCATACTTGTTCGGTTTTTTTCCGACCAAATATTTTATGCTGTGGGGCAGTATTGCACTATTATCTCCCTTTCTGGGCAGCATTGTTTGGTTAGCCAAAAATCATTCACGTCTCGCTTATATCTTGCCGGCCTTGCCCATGGGACTGATGTTAAGTCTTTCTTTGGCAATTGGCGCATTTTATCTGGACATCAATTATATTGACGAACTCATTATGTATGCTGTTTTGTGCGTGATTTTTTACAAGGAACCGAAACAAATGGCGGTATCCATCGTGTTTTCATTTGTTCTTGCATTGCTTATCGAAATAATCAGCCCATATCACTTTTAATCTCCGAGCGAGATCTAGCCGGAGAGAGTCCGGTCGATCTTGACTGGGGATGGAGATATCGGCTGGCGTAGCACCTGCTTTCTTAGCAATCTGCAAAATAAATGTGAGCCTCCTCCCGTCTTTGCGGCGGGTGGAGGCTCTTTGCGTCTGTCCGGCATCATTACCTTTTCGGCACAGAAACCGATGAAGCCTGACAAGTGTACATGCTAAGTGAACATTTTCATTTCCCGCAGGCCCACATTAAAGGCGGAATAGAGGCCTGCCGGTCCGGCGCCGATAATCGTCACGTCGTACAAATCTTGTGTGCTCATCTGCTCGCCTCCAGCACAAAAGTTTCGCCGGCATGATGGCGCCCTATCGGCACGACCGAAGGAGCACCGGATACAGGGTCCCGAACAATCATACAATCCAGCCCGAAAACGTCTTTGATCAATTGACTGGTAATCACTTCGGACGGTTTGCCTTCGGCGACCAGTTTGCCTTGACGCAGCGCAAACACATAATCCGCATACCGCGCCGACAAGTTGATATCATGCAAGACCATGACGATGGTCGTGCCGTATTTGCGGTTTAAATCCGTCAACAGATCCAGAATTTCGATCTGGTACGTGATATCCAAATAGGTGGTCGGTTCGTCCAGAAATAACATATCCGTCTGCTGCGCCAATGCCATCGCAATCCAAACCCGTTGACGCTGACCGCCCGACAGCTCATCCACATGGCGGTTGGCCAATGCCGTGATGTCCATAATCTCCATGGCTTCCGCAACCGCTTCGTAGTCTTTCTTGCTCCATGTTCCAAACAGCGATTGATGGGGAAAACGGCCCCGCCCGACCAAATCGGCCACGGTAATCCCCTCCGGAACGATGGGCGATTGCGGCAGCAAGCCCAACACCCGAGCCAGCTGCTTCGACGGGATCGAATGAATCGGTCGGCCGTCCAACAATATCTCGCCTGACAGCGGTTTGATGATCCGGGCCAGCGTCTTTAACAGCGTCGATTTGCCGCATCCGTTTGCTCCGATAATGACGCTGATTTGATTGCTGGGGATTTGCAGGCTGATGCCGTCTAAAATCTTTTTGTCGCCATAACCGGCAACAAGCTGCTTGGCCTGAAAGGTATGGCTTTTCATCGTTTAAAACGCCCCCTTTCGATTCATTCGCACTAACAGGTACAACAAATAAGGCGCTCCGATGATTCCCGTAATGATGCCCACGGGGAATTTGACTTCAAAGGCGAATTGCCCCACCAAATCCGCGGCCAACACCAACACAGCCCCAACCAGACCGGCGGGTATGCTGTTGGCGGTGCCTGTACCGACCAAACGAACGGCAATCGGACCGGCGAGAAACGCCACCGAAGCAATCGGTCCGGTAATCGCCGTGGCAATCGCTGACAGCACCACGGCACTAACGATGAGGAGCACACGTGTCCGGTCCGTTTTGACCCCCAATGCCGTCGCCATTTGTTCGCCCAGTTCCAGCACCATTAACGATCGGCCAAGCACGCAAATCAGCGGCACCAGCACCAGGAAGGAAATCATCAGCACAGGCAATTCTTCCATCTTCACCCCGTTTAAACTTCCCGTAAGCCAGCGCACCGCAGAAGAAAGATTGTGTTCCTTGGCGATCAACATTAAATAGGTAATGATGGAGTTGCACATCGCCTGCATCCCGATGCCGACCAAAATCAGCCGACCGATGGAAAACGTTTTTCCCCTGGCCAATCCGTAAATGATGAGGACCGTCAGTAATCCGGCGATGATCGATGCGACGGATGTCACGGTTTCGCTGCTCTGCAAAACGACGATGCAAAAAACAGCCGCCGCGCTCGAACCGGCAGTAATCCCGATCACATTCGGGTTGGCCAGCGGATTTCGCAGCATCGTTTGAAATACATAGCCGGCGATGCCAAAGGCAAAGCCCGCAAACAAACCGGCCAGCATGCGCGGCAAGCGAATCGTTTTGATTGCGAATGTCGCACCTTTTACCTCTTCTCCCAACAGTACGGCCGCCACATCACGCACAGGATAGATCGTATTGCCCAGCAAGAGCATGGCACAGCATAAAGCCACCGTAAGCACGGCCAATGCCGTCGTCACAGCTATCCATCTGCCTCTGCGGCGAATCCTGCCTTGTTTAATAAAATCAATCGTCGTCTGATTCATAGTGAACGCACTTTCGCTTTCATCGTTAGAATGATCAGCAGGGGAGCGCCGAGAAAGGCAGTCAGCACCCCTACCTCCAATTCACCCGGTCTGCCGATTAATCTGCCAAGTACATCGGAAACGGTTAAGATGACAGCCCCTGAAAGGGCGGACATCGGGATTAAGTAGCGCAAATCCGGCCCCAACAGCATCCGCATCACATGGGTGGCCAGAAGTCCGACGAACCCGATGGGACCGGCAACCGCAGTGGTGGCGCCGCATAAGATGACGCCCGCAAACGCCGCAACAAGCCTGAGCAGACTCGTTTTTACTCCAAGGCCGGTTGCCATTTCCTCCCCAAGCGCCAAAGCATTTAACGCCGGGGCGGTGATGACGGCTATAAGAACACCCGTCAGAAGAAAGGGCAACAGCAGGACGAGCGAATCCCACGTGCCGGCGCCGACACTGCCCACCTGCCAAAATCGAAACTGATCCATCACATAGGAACGCGGAATCATCACAGCGGTGACCAGGGAGGAGAAGGCAGCACTCGTGGCCGCCCCCGCCAGTACAAGTTTAAGAGGCGTAGCACCGCCACGCCCCAGAGAACCGATGCCAAAAACGAATATCGCTGTAAGCACAGCGCCCGCTAAAGCAAACCAAATATACTGACTGGCCGTATTGATCTGAAAAAATGCCATGCCGCATACGACAAACAATGCCGCCCCGTTGTTAACGCCGAGAATACTCGGATCCGCGATGGGGTTGCGCGTGACGGATTGCATGAGCACCCCCGCTATGCCAAGTGCCGCACCGCAGCACAAGGCGAAAATGGTGCGGACGACACGCTTTTGCACGACGCTCGTTTCATAGATTTCCCCTTGATGCTTCATCAACCCGTCGATCACTTCCTGCAATGTCAAGGAACGTGCTCCAAACATAAAGGAAGCGATAATCCCCAGCACGAACAACACAAGAAAGATGACGAGCACAGGGATGAACGATTTCGGATAAAAACGGTTGCGTTCCATCTATGCGGACTCCATTTTATTGTTTAATTTTCGCTACGGCTTTGACGATCAGCGACAGATATTCATCCAATGTGTATTCGATCGAAAGCGGATTGGGATTGCCTGCTGCCGCCAGCGGCGTGCCGTCCGGTATCAACACCATGGACCCCCGTTTAATGGCCGGAATCTTGCCGAATACAGGGTCCGCCTGCAGCGCTTTTAACAGCGCTTCATCGCCATAAGCCACCAAAATGTCGGCATCACGTAACGCATCGGCGTTTTCCGCGCTTAAACTCAACGCAAAGCCGGTGTCCGGTTTTACGTATTTGTTGATGTTTTCCGGGAAGACCATGCCCAATTCTTGCAAAAACTCCCCGCGCGGATCACCGGGCAAATAAATATAGAAGCTGGACAAATCAGACGGCGAGAAATATGTAAATGCCGCTTTCACGCCTTTTAATTCCGGATGCTGCACAACCTTGTCAGCGATGAGCTTTTCGACATCTTTAATCAGCTGCTCGCCCTTGGCCGGAATGCCCATTCCGGCGGCATTCATGCGAATTTGCTCACGCCACGTAATCACCCACGGCGTTTTGGGATAGGCAACGACCGGAGCAATTTGGGAGAGCGTATCGTATTCCTCCTGGGTGATGCCGGAGTATGCCGCAAGAATCACGTCCGGATTGGCATCGGAGATCGCCTCGAAGTCCAGCCCGTCCGTATCCTTGAAAACATTCGGATTTGTTACGCCAAGCTCCTGCAGTTTTTTCTTCGTCCACGGCAGCAATCCGCTGTCGTCCTGGACGCCGTAGTTGGCCGCGGAGAAACCGACCGGCACGACTCCCAGCGCAAGCGCAACGTCATGGTTTGCCCATGCAATCGTCACGACCCGCTCCGGTTTTTTCTCGATTACCGTTTTTCCGAAGGCATGTTCAATGGTAATTGGAAATTGTGCCGTTTCCGCATCCTTGTTGGTCGTTTCCGTTTGTGCTGCAGGCGCCTTGCTTTCATTTGGAGTTGCCGAGTTGCCGCCTGAGCATCCCGCTAAAACACCGGCCATAAGAAAAGCCAGTACGAAACTTCTGAATGCAAACCGCTTCGCTGCCATGTTCGTGATTCCCACCCTATCTTGTAGATTACATCCATTATCAATGTAAGGTCCGGTATTACCCATAGGAAAAGAAAAACAGAAGTTAAGTCCGCAACCTAGGTTGATAATGATTATCAGTCACAGTAATTATCATATGAATTGATAGGCTTGTCAAATGTTTTCTTGTTACTATTTCATAACAATTCCTTCCCGTAAAGAAAAAGAAGCCCAGCATGGATCAAGGCAGCTCTCTGCTGCCACGCTCGGCTTCCTGGACAATTTCCTGACAGCATTCCTGTAGTGGTAATGCTTTGCCACCTACTACCGTGCTGTAAACGTTTGACCTGGGCTTCCTGCGGACTTCATTGGCAATAGCAACTAAACGTTGGCTGATTCTCTCAGGCACTTTTGTATTTCGTCAACGATCTGCCATGCCACCAAATATTTGTTTTCCAGGCGCGTCGTATGCCTGGTACCTTCCGGGCCAACGATCATCACCTGATTGGTATCCACCTCAAATCCCGCATCTGAACGAGAGACGTCATTCAGACAAAGAAGATCACCCCCCCTGTCAAGCAGCTTCCTTTTGGCTCCTTCCAGGTTTGGATCAGTCTCGGCGGCAAAACCAACCTTATATACCCCCTTGGGCACTTCCTTCATAAAATTAGGAATGGGGACAAGCTCCAGATGAAGTGGTTGAGACGTCTTTTTTATTTTCGTGGCGCTTCGTTCTTTGCATGCATATGAAAACTACGTCCGCCCCCCGATCTCTAAAAACTTCCGCCAAAGACTTCCCCATTTTGCCTGAAGATCTATTCGTAATGTGTCGTACCGGGTCGATGGGCTCAATCGTTCCTCCCCCGGTAACAATGACTTTGATACCGGTAAAATCCCCATTTCGTTTGCCCAGTAAGGTCCGCATGGCTTCCATTACGATTTCTTCATATGATAGGGATCTCTCTTTTCGGGCCGCTCCTTTCAAAAGCCAGATTTCCTCATGATGAGTAACCATATCCAACTTCCAGATACTCTGCATCGCTCCGTCTTGAATCCAGATCACAGGATTTTGCTTTCTCTTACATAAACGCTCACGTGCGCGAATGCTCTCTTTGTCCCATCCATCCTTTTCAAACAACGCACCTGTGACCACGACGATGTCAACATCCGCAACGACATTGTTTTCAGGAGTGAGGACCCCATGGCATTTCGCCACTTCTGTGAATACGCTCTCGTTAAAATATCTAGCAGCCGTTTCGGTCATCGAGACATAGACGTTCGTGCCGATGGATGAAAGTTGATCCGCTAGTTTGAGCGCGTTGACACCGTCTTTTCCTGGTCCTACGACTATTCCTGCTGACTTCATTCCTGTCTGCTTTTCCATAAAAAAACGCCAACTAGGGTTTTGCATTGTTCTTCCCTCCTGGAGGAATATCAGCATGAATCACAGCAGCAATTATCGCATATCCTTGAAAAACCGGAATAAATATTCAAAAAACTACTCTGTCTAATACGCTTTAACATCACATAATGATCGGACTGTAAGAATTTATTGTTTTCGACGTGAAACTACCTCCCCCGCTCGAAAGTTGAGTTTTAGTGAATTCTTATCACCAAACCCACACCATTTATCGGGAACTTTTCCATAAAAATTCCACCAGATTTTATTACATACCCAAAAAAATTACAAGCATCCTCGTCAATGTAGCGAAAATAAAGTCCCGATGACATTCAATGTCATCGAGACTTTCTCAACATCACGGTTCCTGTCAGGTGATAAAAAGGTCTGGAACCATTTTTTGCTAGAACACCAAAAAGGACCCGATTTCTCAGGTCCCTTGCAACTGCTTCTATATTTTATAGAACAGATCAACCTTGTCCTTTCATCTTGTTTAGGAACGGAGCCGTCTTCTTGTAGGTTTCACCCCATTCCTTCATTTGCTGAATGATCGGAATCAGGGTTCTGCCAAATTCCGTTAAGGAGTACTCCACCTTCGGAGGTACCTGGTGGTATACCTCGCGATGAACGACGCCATCCTCCTCCAGTTCGCGAAGCTGCAGCGTCAGCATCCGTTGGGTAATCCCTGGGCAAATTCGGCGAAATTCGTTAAATCGAATCGGCCCGTTCATCAAATGATATAACAGGACCCCTTTCCATTTCCCGCCGATTACGTCCAGCGTGAACTCCACCGGACAGGCTTCATCGTTTGGACAAAAGCCATAACCGCTTTTGCGATTCCGCATTGCCGCATCCCTCCGCAATAGTATACAAATGTGTACTACATCACATTAATGTGCGTACTTCACATTTTAGCGTATTACATTTACATTAACAATAAAAAAGGAGGTAGCAAACCATGTCTAAAAATACAATGAAAGCCGTTGGTTTCTATAACTATTTACCCATCGATCACCCGGAGAGTTTGATGGATGTCGAAATTGACAGACCTGTGCCAACCGGTAGAGATCTGCTGGTCAAGGTTCACGCCATCTCCGTCAATCCGGTCGACACGAAAGTGCGAAAGCCCAAAAGCCAAGTGGAGTCTTCTCCCCGAGTGATCGGTTGGGACGTTGCAGGGATCGTTGAAGAGGTAGGTCCGGACGTGACCTTGTTTAAGCCTGGGGACGCCGTGTATTATGCTGGCAGCATCACCCGTCCCGGAGGTAACAGCGAATTTCACCTGGTTGACGAACGGATCGTTGGCCGTAAACCCACTTCGCTGGATTTCGCCGAGGCAGCCGCTCTGCCTTTGACCGGAATTACCGCCTGGGAAGCGTTGTATGATCGCTTGGGTATCTCCAAAGACGCCGACCGGAATGCCGGAAAAACGATTCTAATCATCGGCGCCGCCGGAGGCGTGGGCTCTATCGCCACACAACTCGCCAAGCATGCCGGTCTTTCGGTCATCGGCACAGCTTCCCGGCCTGAATCGGTCAAATGGGTGAAAGAGCTGGGTGCGGATGCGGTCATCAATCACTTTGAACCGTTTGTCCCTCAACTCCAAGCGCTGGGGTATAGCCATGTCGACTATATCTTTTGCTTGAATACCACAGAAAAACACTGGAAGAACATGATCGACGCCATCGCACCTCAAGGCAAAATCTGCTCGATCGTCGAAACGGATGAGCCGGTCAACATCTCCCTGTTGCAGCAGAAAAGCGTCACCTTCGTGTATGAGCTGATGTTCACTCGCCCGATGTTCCAAACGGAGGATATGATTGAGCAGCATCACCTGCTGAACGCTTTGGCCGATTTGATCGATCAAGGAGTGATTCGGACGACCGCTACAGAAAAGCTGTCTCCCATCAACGCCGCTAATCTCCGCAAAGCTCATGCGCTCATCGAGTCCGGAAGAATGATCGGCAAAGTGGTGCTGGAGCATTTCAGCTAAAGAAAAAAACCATGCCAGAGGCATGGTTTCAGATTGAAGACAAACTCCCACATGCGCTCCAACGCAGTGGGAGTTTTGCCGTTGAAAAGATGAAAATCAAGCCAACCCACCTGTCGCGATCTGCTGGTCGATCCTTCCTCCACAGCCAGATCGCCAGTTTTTTCAGATTCATCGCAGCAAACGTAAGCATCGCCTGCATGGTGACCTTCCGTATCCCCCGCAAGGTCGTCCATCGCATGCCATGCTTCTCCTTCAAATCTGCGAACACCCGTTCAATCGTCTCTTTCCGCTGTTCGTAAATGTGTCTGTTCGTTTCCGTGTGCCGCAAATGATAACTTCTTCCAGATAATGCGCCCCAATATGGAGGCTGATCCGCTTGGTGCAATCCTTGCTTTCCGTACACTGTGTCAATAACGGACAATGGCGGCATACCTCCGGATTGGACCGGTAGATGCGATAACCTTCCTTGGTCGTCGTTTCATAGCTCAACACTGCGTTGTTCGGGCAAATGTAGCAATCGTAATACTCGTCGTAGACGTATTCGTGCTTACGTCAGAAAAAAGACTGTCGACCAGGGTTTGTCGACATGGACTGACCCCATATCTTGAGGCAAATCAAAACACCTTCAAGAAATTGTATTCCCGTGAGTGAAGTTATGGAGCAACTTTGTATTAAGAACAAAACGCAGGTAAACACATGGTTACGTTGGTACAGAAATGGCGAAACTCACCGTTTTGCACAACCGGTAGGCAAACAGTACGCATACGGGAAAGGGCCAGAGTTTGCAACGGAAGTTGAAAGGTTAAGACAAGGAAATCGTTACTTACAGCAATAATTGGATGTCTTAAAAAAGTACAAGGAGTGGGAAAGGAGGTGTCACCAGAAGCCGCAGTTCAGTGGATGGATGCTTTAAAGGGAGAGGTCACTGTAAAACAAACATGCAAATGGCTAGGTAAAGCTCGTTCCAGCTATTAAATTATCGATGGAAAAATCAACGAAATACACAGCCGTTTGCCAATTCAAATCGTCACTCGTCACTAAAGTCTGAAACATTCAATCTCGAAGATATTACCTGTACAACGACGGCCATCGTTGAACAGATTGTACAAGACTACATTCATTACTATAACTCAATTCGCATTCAAATGAAACTAAACAACCAGTCACCGATTCAATATCGGCAACTGGCTGCTTAAAAAACTAAGGTGTTTTGATCCCTGTCCTACGGACGGGGGTCAGTCCCGTTCACCTTCCACGGTGTTTTTCTTTTGCTTTTTTTCGCTTGAGTTCTCTCTTATATTCCTTGAGTTCTTCCCGTCTGGCTTTGCTTAGGATTTGTTTTTCTTTTTTTCGTTTCTCGTACTCCAACTGAAGTGCCGCCTGGGCGTACGTCGACACTCCATTCGCTTTCATTTCACGGGCTGCCTGCCTTGCCAATCGTTTCGGGTTTATTTTTCTAGGTTGACGTTTTTCAACAGATAGGTGTTCTGACAACCCGCTCATGAACTCCAATAATTTTGTGTTAACAAATTCAAGTACTTCCTGGTCCTTTGGCTCAGAGCCAAACAAATACCTGCCCGCTCTCAGCTTTCCGTTAACAACTTCTTCTACAACACCTACCCAAAATTGACCATCATGAAAAACAGTCAATTTCACTCTCTATTCCCCCTCTAACACAAAATCATTGGAACGATGGACATCCCGAGGGGGGAAGGTTACTGACATTGGCAACAGTTACCAATGCGTCTGGACTACCAACCAGACCGTGTTTTTACGTTCCATATTCATATTTTATCATACAACAAGCTTCACGTGATTTCACTATCCCGTCCGTCACCTCAAGGATCACAATCCAGCCCGTTTTCAAAAGATGAAGCCGAACCGTGATCAGGGTTGAACCCTGACACCGTTCGGCTTCGTGGACATGATTTATTTTCTTTCTACTGCTCAGGTTCCGTCCTTTTCTTACTCAACCGTTACGCTCTTCGCCAGGTTGCGCGGCTTATCGACGTCCAGACCGCGGGCGACGGAAGCGTAGTACGCGAGCAGTTGCAATGGAATGACGGTCAGAATCGGCGTCAACATTGGCAAGGTGGTCGGAATGTGGATGACATCGTCCACGGTTTTGGCCAGTTCGCGGTCGCCTTCGATGGCGAAGCCAAGTACGCGGGCGCCGCGAGCTTTTACCTCAACGATGTTGCTGACCATTTTTTCGTAGATGTCCGGCTGGGTGGCCAGCGCCACAACCGGTACGTTGTCTTCAATCAGCGCAAGTGTGCCATGCTTCAGTTCGCCTGCGGCGTACGCTTCGGAGTGGATGTAGGAGATCTCCTTCAGCTTGAGCGAGCCTTCCAGCGACACCGCGTAGTCCAGACCGCGGCCGATGAAGAACAGGCTGGTCGCGTCCTTGATGCTTTCGGCAAAGCGACGGATCTGCTCATCGTTTTCGAGGATCGTGCTGATCTTCGCCGGGAGTTGCTGCAGGTGTTCCACCACGTTCGCGATCTCGGCAGCGGCCAGCGTGCCCTTGACTTGTGCAAAGTAGAGGGCGAACAGGTAAAGTGCCACGACCTGGCTGGTGTATGCCTTGGTGGACGCCACCGCCACTTCCGGACCGGCCCAGGTGAAGATCACGTCATCCGCTTCGCGAGCGACGGAGCTGCCCACTACGTTGGTGATGGCCAACACCTTGACGCCGCTCTTCTTCGCTTCACGCAGGGCAGCCAGCGTGTCGGCAGTTTCACCGGACTGGCTGATCACGATCATCAGGGTCTTGTCGGTGTAGATTGGGTCGCGGTAGCGGAACTCGGAAGCCACTGCTACTTCCACCGGCACGCGCGTCCATTTTTCGATGACTTCTTTTCCGACCAGACCGGCGTGCATGGACGTACCGCACGCGACGATGTAGATGCGGTCGTACGCTGCCAATTCCTCGTCGCTCATGTTCAGCTCCGGCAGCACCACGCGCTTGTTCGCTTCGTCAATGCGTGCGCTCACCGTGTCGCGGACGGCTTGCGGCTGCTCGTAGATTTCCTTTTGCATGAACGAGTCGTATCCGCCTTTTTCCGCCTGCACCAGATCCCACTCCACGTGGAACAGTTCCCGTTCGATTCGTTCACCGGTCTCGGCATCCATCAGTTCCACGCCGTCGCGGGTGAGAACGGCCATCTCCCCTTCATTGAGGATGTAGACGTCGCGAGTGTGTTCCAACAGGGCCGGAATGTCGGAACCGATAAAGTTCTCACCTTCACCGACACCGACGATCAGCGGGCTTGCCAGACGGACCGCAACCAGTTTATCCGGCTCATGCTCGGTCATGATGCCCAGCGCGTACGCCCCGCGCATGCGCTTCACGGCCTTGCGCACTGTGGAGACGATGTCGCCGTCATACAGATCGGCCAGCAGATGGGCAATTACTTCCGTATCCGTCTCCGAGGTGAACTCGTAGCCCTTGGCCATCAGCTCTTCCTTGATCGGCAGGAAGTTTTCAATAATCCCGTTGTGTACCACGGCAAATTTTTTGGCCGAATCGGTATGCGGATGGGCGTTTTCGTCGGACGGCTTGCCGTGCGTTGCCCAACGCGTATGCCCGATGCCTGCGTTACCGGCCAGCGGCTGTACAGCCAGTTTGCCCTCCAACACGGCCAGACGCCCTTTTGCTTTGTCCACCAGCAAACCCTGTGCCGTCTGAACAGCGATCCCCGCCGAGTCATACCCGCGGTACTCCAGCTTGCGCAGACCTCCGATGATGATTTCTTGCGCTTGTCGATTGCCAATGTATCCTACAATTCCGCACATATTGTTTTGTCCCCTTTCAGTGACGGGGACACGACCCACTGTTTGTGATACGGGGGGTGTGCCCCCGCCATTCCATTTGGTGTTGTTTGACTGACGATTTTGCAAAAACCCTTTTTTCCAAAACCTGTTGGTGTATCATGCGCGGGTTTTGTCCAACAGGTCGCCCTGCTGTTTTGTACCCGCGCTCCTCGGCAGTGATACAGCTGCCGGGAGGCATCCGCCGAACTCTCGATAAACCTCCACCTCGTCCACTGCGCTCCGTGTCGGACAAACGCAGTGCTGGCGCTTTTCCATCACGACTTTACACGATTCGATAACCTTTTGGAAAATTCCCCCTCAGTTTACATTTTGTCATGGCACATGAAAAACTGTATCACAGTTTCGCAGCCACGACAATCATTCTTTTGTCTTATTACTTGTATGCAGAGGGGAGTGGTATGGTACCACTCCCCTAGTCTATTATACCAGTTCCTGTTTCACCACGTCAGCAATCCGATTGACCAACTGTTCCAACTGCGCTTCGTCCGGCCCTTCCGCCATGACGCGCACAATCGGTTCGGTTCCGGACGGACGGACCAGGACACGGCCGTTTCCAGCCAGTTCCTCTTCCACCTCGCGAATGGCCTTCTCAATCGCCTGGTTGCCGGCGAGCTTCGTCTTGTCCTCGACCCGTACGTTGACCAGGATTTGCGGATATTTGGTCATCACCTGTTTCAGTTCAGACAGCGGCATGCCCGACTCCTTGACCACATTGAGGAGCTGCAGGCCAGTCAGCAAACCGTCCCCAGTCGTATTGTAGTCCAGGAAGATGATGTGGCCGGACTGCTCGCCGCCCAGGTTGTAACCGCCGCGCAGCATTTCCTCGACCACGTACCGGTCTCCCACCGCTGTTTTGGTGGTGTTGATTCCGCATTCTTCCATCCCTTTGAAGAAGCCCATGTTGGCCATTACGGTCGTGACTACCGTGTTGTTGTTCAGCTTGCCTTTCGCCTTCAAGGCACGTGCGCAGATCGCCATGATGTAGTCGCCGTCCACGATCTCCCCGTTTTCATCCACCGCGATGCAGCGATCGGCGTCACCGTCGAAGGAAAGACCCAGGTGTGCCTTGTGCTTCACGACTTCCTCCTGCAGGCGCTCCGGATGGGTGGAGCCGCACTGCTCGTTGATGTTGACGCCGTTCGGGTTGGCTCCGATCGTGATAACCTCCGCTTCCACGTCGGCAAACAGCCGGGCCGCCAGCGAAGAAACAGCGCCATTGGCGCAATCGAGCACCACTTTCATGCCGTCAAAGCGCTCCGTAACCGTGCTTTTCAGGTGGGACAGGTACTTTTGACCGCCCTCCAGGTATTCCAGCACTGTTCCGATGTGCTCGCCGGTCGGACGAGGCAGGGTGTCTTCCTCCGCGTCCAGGTATTGTTCGATTTCCTCTTCCACCTCGTCCGAGAGCTTGAAGCCGTTGCTGCCGAAAAACTTGATGCCGTTATCAGGATACGGATTGTGGGAGGCGGAAATCATGACGCCGGCATCCGCTCCCAGCGCCCGGGTGAGATACGCAACGCCGGACGTAGAAATGACGCCCAAGCGGACGACCTCCGCTCCTACCGAGAGCAATCCGGCCAACAGCGCGCTTTCCAGCATCTGTCCCGAAATGCGGGTGTCGCGCCCAATCACCACTTTCGGTTTGCCTTCCTGCTTGTGTCTGGTCAGAACGTAACCGCCGACACGCCCAATTCGGAATGCCAATTCTGGAGTCAGCTGGGCATTGGCCACACCGCGTACACCATCAGTTCCAAAATACTTCCCCATGTTTGTCCCTCTTTTCCTTCCTTGTACACCAAACAGCTTTTGTCTAGCTTCGCTTGTTCGTGATTTCCACTGTTACCTTCTTGGGTGCTGTTTTTGCCACTTTGACGTAATCCGGCTGGTTGAAGATGTAGTTCAAGGTAACCTCATACACACCGGCCGGCATGCTGCTCACGTCAGCGACCACCTGCACATCTTCCGGCCCCAGTTGCTGCAGCACTTCCGGTGCTCCCACCGTGTCGAAATCGATGGTGGACATCTCCTGACCATCCGGCGAAAGCACGCGCGCCTTCATGTTTTCCGAGAGGCCGCTGATGCGGATCGGGATTTTCGCCAAACGTTTGGTTGTGGACGGAACCACTTTCAGTGACACCTTCAAATACTCGGGTTCCACATTCACGATGTTTTCCAACACCGGTATCTTCAGCTCCAAGACGCGATCCGACGTAATGCTGCTCAGATCGATCTCCGGCCCCGGATACGTGCTCGTTTTGAGTGCATCGATCACTTCTTTCGGTCCGTATACGGTCACCTCTTCCACATTCATTTCTACACTAGCCAAACTATAGCCATCCGGCATTTCATTCGTCAAGTTCAATTTGATCGGGACCTTGACATACGGGCTGGTCACCGGCACGCTGACCTCCACGGTGAGCGGGATCACTTCCGCTGTCTGCAGGACGTTGCCCGATTTGTCCACTACCTTGAGCGGTACAGTCGTTTTGATCGGCGAGGTCGCCCCTTCTACATCGACGGAGGCCTTCACTGCCGCCACCCTGTCAGCCTGGCTCTCTGGCACTCGGACCAAAGCCCTAAACGGCTTGACCAGCGGCTCGCCGGCCGTGTACCCCTGCGCGACCTGTCCCAGCATCTCGACCGTGACTTCGCGCTCCACGGTCTTTTTCTCTTCCAGCGTGACTTCGACCACGTTGGGAATGATCCCCACTTTGGCATCCTCCCACCCCTTGTACTGAACCGGCACCTTGTGGGTCCCTGCTCCTTTGTCACGCAGGTCCACATACACCTCGTAGGTATCGGAGGGAAGAATATTATGGCGGTAAAACGGGTTGTTGCTCTCCAGCGCCACCTTGACTGTTTTCGGCTGTTTCACCACATAGTAACGCTCGCTGTCGTATTTGACGTGCAGGGCGATGTCGTCAATCAAGAGCGGGCGGCTCGTCTCCGTCGAAGGAGTCGAATCCATTTCCAGGTTGACGACCATCCACATCATGATCGCCAGCATCAAGGCGATGGCTCGCGCAAACCAATGACTGTTTAACCACTTATCCATGTTTTCGCCTCCATTGCCAACGACTTGCCATGGACTTGCTCTTTGAGGAAGGCTGGAGTTGTTCCATCAGGCATTCCGCCAACTGCTCCTCTGTCAGGTTGCGTTTCATTTCTCCGTTCATGGCAAACGACACGTGTCCCGTCTCTTCGGAAACGACAATGGACAGACCGTCAGATACTTCGCTGACCCCGATGGCGGCGCGATGGCGCGTCCCCAATTCTTTTGAAATGGACGTATTTTCAGAGAGGGGCAGGTAACATGCAGCGGCGAGAATCACGTCTCTGCGCATGATCACCGCCCCGTCGTGCAGCGGCGTGTTCGGGATGAAGATGTTGATCAACAGCTCCGAACTGACGCGCCCGTTGATGCCAATTCCTGTCTCCACGAAATCGTTCAGCCCGGTTTCCCGTTCGATTACGATCAGGGCGCCAATCCGCCGTTTGGCCAGGTAAGTCACGGATTTACAGACCTCCTGCACCATCTGGCGCACCGTCTCTTCGTCCTGCATGCTGCTCGAGCGGGAAAAGAGTCTGCCCCGCCCCAACTGTTCCAGGGCGCGTCGCAGTTCTGGCTGGAAGATGATCACGATGGCCAGCACCCCGAACGTAAACGCCTGCGACATGAGCCAATGCAGCGTCGTGAGCTGGAAGTACTTGCTCAACAACCAGGTGATAATGATCACCATGATCCCTTTGAGCAGCTGCACCGCTCGCGTACCGCGAATCAGCATAATCAGTTTATATATCACGTATGTGACGAGAGAAATATCGACCACATACCGCAGCAAATCCCCATAATCCAGTGAAATCATAAACGAAGCCCCCATATTTCGCTCCATCTCAAGGCAGTTGCTAGCGTCTCCTGCGGAAAAAGCACGGCTGCTTTTTGCCGTGCTGCATGTAACTATACTCTCTATTTTCTCCTATGGCAAGATAGGAAGCAAGTCATTACCAAGATTTTTCATTTCGTACCAAATCCATTCGAAGATCGCTTCGATTGACTCGGTGTTTCCCGCCACTTTGGCGGTGGAAGCCAGCACCACCTTGCCTTCGATGGCGACCACGTTGCCTTTTACTTGTCCCTGCACCTCCACATTTCCGTTGCGCACTACCAAATCTCCGTCGATGGTTGTTCCCGCAGGCACGACCACTACGTTGCGCTCATAGTCAATTTTTAGTTTATCCAAGTTGGACGAGGAAATTTGCAGGGTGTTATCCGCCTCAAACCAGGAAGCAAACATGCTCCCGGTCATCAAAAAGAGAAAGACAGCAGCTGCCGTAAGAAACGGATGATTCCGCAGCCAATTGGAAAATCGCCTTGTCTTGGGAGGAGCCGGCAATTGCGCAAGAACGCGAGCGGTAAAATCTGGCGAGACATGAACATGAGATGCGCTCTGGACAAAGGCGATGGCCCGCTGCAGTTCGTGCAGATGCCGGCGGCAGGAAGCACAGGTCTGCAGGTGGGATTGCAGCTTCTGATTGGACAGCTCGTCAATCTCTTCGTCCAGGAACTCGTGAATGAGCGCAATCATTTCTCGGCATTCCATCGTGGTATTCTCCTTTCCTACATAAATCGCAACTTGCTGCGCAAGGCTTCTCGACCGCGGTGAATCCGCGTCTTGATGGTTGTGACCGGCAGCTTGACAATATCGCTGATTTCCTGCAGCGACAGATCTTCAATGTACCGTAAAATCATGATGGACCGGTACTTGGGCGCTAGTTGGGAAAGGGCGCTCTGTACGGTCTCCTGCAACTCCTGCGTTACCACTTGGTCCTCTGGCCCCTTCTCGTTGGACGACAGCCGCGAATACCAATCCATGCCCTGTCCGGGCTCCAGTTCCTCGTCGAGCGAAAAGTCGGGCCGCTTTTTTCTGCCCCGGTCGATGCACAGATTGGTCGCAATCCGGTAAATCCACGTGGAGAACTTGTAACTTTCGTCGTAGGAATGCAGGTTGGCATACACCCGCAAAAATGTTTCTTGCGCGATGTCTTCCGCATCCTGGCGGTTTCCCACCATGCGATACGCAAGCTGAAATATCTTGTCCTTATATATTTCGATTAACTCGGCAAAAGCTTCGCGGTCTCCCCGCTTCGCCCGCTGGGTTAACCGTTTCTCTACAAAGTCCATGCGATCCTCCCCGCAATACCGTAATCTCCTTATACGGATGGTACTGCAAATGGTTTCGTTTTTCCGGCGTGTTTACTCGGCCATTTTTGAGGGAAATACAGGAATAAAGAGACAGGTTGTCTCCATATAGTAGTGATGGTACCCCTCTTAACTTGACGGTGTAAAGGAGAGTGGAACACATGCACGATCCGCATGTTCTTCTCCAAATCGAACAACTGCGCAAAGAGCTGAACGAACGCTACGAGGAACAAAAAACGATTACGCCCGAAATGGTGGAGTTAAGCGTGCAGTTGGACCATCTGTTGAACAAGCTGCATCCCCATCCTTAGAATGTACCGCTATCCTCCACTGATGTAAAGATGCGGAAACAAAAAGCGAGGGAACTCACGGGTCCCTCGCTTCTTTTCTTACAGCAATTTGTCGCCAAAAGCAGAGCTCATCAGGGCAACAGCGACACGGGCGGTCATGTTTTCCCGGTCGAGAATCGGGTTCACTTCCACAAACTCGGCCGAACAGAGAATATCTGCGTCAGCCAGCATCTCCAGCGCCAAATGACCTTCCCGGTAAGAGATGCCGCCAATCACCGGCGTGCCCACTCCCGGTGCATCGTGCGGATCAAGTCCGTCCAGATCGAGGCTGAGGTGGACGCCATCGGTGTTCTTGGACACATGGGCAATCGCTTCATCCATCACGCGGGCCATGCCCAGTTTGTCGATTTCGTGCATGGTGAACACCTTCAAGCCGATTCGTTTGATTAATTCGCGCTCGCCCGCATCCAAATCGCGCGCGCCAATAATCACCACATTTTCCGGCTTCAGCTTCGGCGCAAAACCGCCGATTTGCACCAGGCGCTCATGTCCGTACCCCAGGCTGGCGGCCAGCGGCATCCCGTGAATGTTGCCGGAGGGTGACGTTTCTCCGGTGTTCAAATCACCGTGAGCGTCAAACCAGATCACGCCGAGGTTTTTTACGTGCTTGGCCACACCGGCCACTGTGCCGAGCGCAATGCTGTGGTCGCCGCCCAGCACCAGCGGAAAACGCCCTTCCTCCATGATGGCGCTTACAGCTTCGGCCAGTCTGGTGTTGGCCTCCACCACTTCATCCAGGTACTTGTGGTTGTCTGTCTCGGTAAACGTGTGCGGTCGAGTAACAGGAATATCCCCTTTGTCCTGGATATCCAGACCCATTTTTTTCAGGCGATCAATCACGCCTGCATAACGGATGGCACTCGGTCCCATGTCCACCCCGCGGCGGTCTGCTCCCAAATCAAGCGGTACACCGATAATGCTGATGTTTTTGTTCATAAACGCGCCCCCTTCCCTTGGTTCACACACGCTTATTGTAGCCTTGAGAAAGGAAATGACTCAACTCGACAGCCATTTGCATAAAAAAACTGCAGGCAGCTGCCTGCAGGCTTTTTGACACGTGCGTCCCCTGTCATTTTATGATTGGTGAAACACACGGGGGGCGTACAGAAAAAAACGAGCAACCGATAAGCGGCTGCCCGTTTTACACGATGGAATGGAGCGGGTGATGGGAATCGAACCCACGCATCCAGCTTGGAAGGCTGGAGTTCTACCATTGAACTACACCCGCATGTGAACAAGGTCCCATAAAATGCAGATAGTCCCAACAGCAGATTGGGAATATGAAAGTGGTCGGGAAGACAGGATTCGAACCTGCGACCCCTTGGTCCCAAGCCAAGTACTCTACCAAGCTGAGCTACTTCCCGATCTACCTTCAGTTGTGGGAGGGGGAAGTGAGAAACATGTTCTCACGCCTAACCTCACACATCTGCAAATATGGCGTGCCCTGAGAGATTCGAACTCCCGACCTTTTGATTCGTAGTCAAACGCTCTATCCAGCTGAGCTAAGGGCACATATATGGCGGGGTTCCCAAAGCCCCTTTTTATTTGGGAATAAAGTAACTGGTGAGCCATGAAGGACTCGAACCTTCGACCCTCTGATTAAAAGTCAGATGCTCTACCAACTGAGCTAATGGCTCATGGAAATGGCTGGGGTACTAGGATTCGAACCTAGGAATGACGGAGTCAAAGTCCGTTGCCTTACCGCTTGGCGATACCCCAATGAGTAATGGGAATGGTGGGGAGAGACGGATTCGAACCGCCGAACCCAGAGGGAGCAGATTTACAGTCTGCCGCGTTTAGCCACTTCGCTATCTCCCCAAATCCTACCAACGAAGTGGTGTGAAAGGAATGGTGGAGGCTGACGGGATCGAACCGCCGACCCTCTGCTTGTAAGGCAGATGCTCTCCCAGCTGAGCTAAGCCTCCACAACACCCTACAAAGTTTCGGGATGGTTGAAAGTACATTCCCTATGCTTTGCAGGGACCCACTTCATTATATGGTGACCCGTAGGGGATTCGAACCCCTGAATGACAGCGTGAAAGGCTGCTGTGTTAAACCTCTTCACCAACGGGCCATGCAATGGTGCTCCCGACAGGAATCGAACCTGCGACCTCTTCCTTACCATGGAAGCGCTCTACCGACTGAGCTACAGGAGCAGATGA